>JADHND010000036.1 GCA_016779685.1 Shewanellaceae bacterium
TGTTGGTTAAACAACGAACTTTTCCAGTCGTGGATGACAGCGAATTCGAACAAGCTAAACAAAAACATATCGCACAATTTTCAGGGCAACCTGAGATTAAAGGTGTGACCGTGGGTGAAGTTATTGACACACCGACGGAAGCAGAGCCTGCGGCGAACTTAAGAGCGGCATCTTCTTTAAGGCCGTTACCCAAGGGGCATGCTTGGACATTACAAGTGGGTACGTTTGCCAGTGCGGCCAATGTCAATCGACTGTTACAACAGTTGTCAAAACAAGGATGGTCTGTTTATACAGTGCCCCAGACGGTAGTTGAAGGGAAGCTGACACGGGTTTTTATCGGGCCTGAATTGGATCAGAATCGATTAAAATCGATCCAAAAGAAAATTAAAGAGACATTTAAGACCAAGAGTGTGATTGTTAAATTTTATCCCACCCATCAGGTCGGTTAGCGCATTAGGGCTTAGTGAGGTATAAAAATAACATGAATTGGATAGATTATAGTATTTTAGTCATGATCGCCTTATCGGTCGTCATGAGTTTGATGCGCGGTTTTGTGCGCGAATCCTTATCCTTGTTGATTTGGTTGTTTGCTTTTATTGTTTCTAGCCGCTTTTATACGGTGCTAACACCGTATTTAACCTTTGACGCCGAACCCTTAATTAAAAACGGCGTCGCCATCGCTATCATATTTGTTGCTACTTTATTCTGTGGCGCCTTGCTGAATTTTTTGATAGGGCAGTTGGTCGTTAAAACTGGATTATCTAGCACAGATAGGCTGCTGGGTGCTATTTTTGGGCTGTTACGCGGCGTTCTTATTGTCGCGGCCTTGTTGTTCTTCTTGGATGCTTTTACGGCGCTGCAACAAAGCCATTGGTGGCAGGAATCAACACTTATTCCAGAGTTTTCATTTATTATTCAATGGTTTTTTGATTTCTTTGCCTCTAAATCAACTTTTCTTAAATTTGAACCTTGGTTGCAGATATGATAGCTTGTCTTCGTTTTTAATTTAAGTTGAATTGAATGGCATGCTGAACCATCTAGAAACTCTGTTACCTATTATGCAGTTTTTGCGCTGCGAAACGCCTCAAACATGGCTTGATTATGCTGCCCAACATATTGATATACTGCTGATTGATCATGCTAATTGTGAGCTTAAAGCAGCACAAAATGCAATGATGCTACTGCGTAAATATGCGTTAACACCGCCGCAAGCTGAACAGTTGCTTAATATCATTGCGCCTTATGAAGCTTATGTTTATCGAGGTTCTAAGCGCCCGACTTTGCAGCAAAAGAATCGGCTGTTTCAAGGGGTGGCGCCGGGGACGAATCAGTCTGATTTTGAGGCAATGTTGATTGATAAGATGCTGCGTCTGATTAAAGAAGAATTGCATCACTTTGATCAAGTACTTGGGTATATGGAGCAGCGTCAGTTACCCTACCAAAATGTATCGGCTGGTCGCTATGCCAAAACCCTCTTAAAAGGGGTGAGAACGTTTGAGCCAGCAGCTCTGATTGATAAACTGATTGTCGGTGCCATCATTGAGGCACGTTCTTGTGAACGTTTTGCACGATTAATTCCCTATTTAGAGAGCGATTTAGCTAAGTTTTACCAGTCTTTATTGCAGTCAGAAGCACGCCATTTTCAAGATTACTTGGCTTTAGCCAATCAGCTAGCACAAGGTTCTATTGCCGAGCGAGTACAAATGTTTGTGGCAGTAGAAGCCAGCTTGATTACTGAACCGGATCCTTACTTTTGCTTCCACTCTGGTGTGCCTGCTTTGAAGTAGGCATCGCCTTTTGTTCAGCTTGCAGCGGCGTAGCTTTGAGCTCATGTCCTTGAGTACTGACGCTAAGGACACTGCTTTGCTCATACCAGTCGCCGACCACCCAGCGTTCTTGATTGTGCAGCAATTGATGTAAATAAGGGCGATGGGTGTGTCCATGTACCATGCGCGTGGCTTGATGCTTTTGTAGCAGCTGTTGCACTGTGGTAGGGACGGCATCCATGGTGCTGTCGGTTTTGTGACGGGCGTAGTTGGCTGAGGTGCGCCTGAGTTGATTTGCAACGAACCGGCGCAACCATTTGGGTAACGCAAGAAACAAGCGTTGAATTTGTGGTTGCCGAGACCATCGTCGAAATTTTTGATATTGAATGTCATCGGTGCAGAGTAAGTCGCCATGCATGACCAATGTTTTCGTGTTAAACAGGTTAATAAGGTGAATATCGGGTAGCAGCGTCATACCAGCGGCAATTAAGTAATCTGGCCCGATTAAAAAATCTCTGTTACCTGTGGTGTAGTAGATAGAAAAGCGTTGACTCGCTTGTTTAAGCTTAATTGCAACCTGCTGTGCAAAAGGACAGACCATGTCGTCTCCTGTCCAAAAATCGAATAAATCGCCCATAATATACAAGGCATCGATGTCTTGTTGCTGATCGAGAAAATGGAAAAATGCATTTGTCATATCAGGCCGCTGATGGCTTAAATGTAAGTCAGCGATAAAGACAACGGGACGAGTCTTATGGACGATATGCATTATGCTTTAATTTGTGCCTGTTCAATAACAATGGGTTCAACTGGTACATCTTGATGATAACCATGATTACCCGTGTTGACAAGTTTAATTTTTTCAATCACATCCAAACCTTGGGTGACTTGACCGAAGACACAGTAACCCCAGCCTTGTACCGACTCTTGTTTAAAATCAAGAAAATCATTGTCATTGACGTTAATGAAAAATTGCGCAGTGGCTGAATGAGGATCTTGGGTTCTAGCCATGGCAATGGTGCCTGCTTTGTTGCTTAAACCATTGCTGGCCTCATTTTCAATCGGGTTTTCTGTGTCTTTTTGTTCCATATCCTCAGTAAAGCCACCACCTTGAATCATGAAGTTATTGATGACTCGATGAAAAATTGTTTTATCAAAAAAACCGGATTCTACATATCCTACGAAGTTTTGAACAGTTCTAGGGGCTTTTTCAGGGTTTAGGGTCAGTTCAATTAGACCAAAGTTGGTTTCTAAGTTTACAATCACGGTAACAACTCTCTTTAAAATGTAAAACAGCCTTCATTTTACCCAATTTTGCGCCTTGGATAAAGCTATAAGCGACATCTTATGGTCTATTCTGTGTATTTTATTGGTTCAGACGGTGTGTCTTTACGCTGGCGTGAGGGGGTGATAAAATGCTATTTTTAAAGATTAGCTACTCAAGTCAAGACCTTTATCATGTTGCAGATTTACAACACACAAACCGGAACCAAAACGACATTTCAATCTCGAATCAAACAACATGTTGACCTCTATGTCTGCGGCATTACGGTATACGACTTGTGTCATATTGGCCATGGTCGTACTTACCTGTGTTTTGATATGATTAGGCGCTACCTGTCCTATTTAGGGTATCATGTCAACTACGTGCGTAACATCACCGATATTGACGATAAAATTATTCAAAGAGCGCAGGCTTTAGGTTGCACCGAGAGTGACCTTGTAACGACGAATATCGACAATATGTATCAGGACTTAGACGCTTTGTTTATTGAGAGGCCTTCTCTTGAACCGCGTGCGACCGATCATGTGACCGATATCATTGAGATGGTCGAAGCTTTGCTCGCTAAGGGACATGCTTACCAAGCAGATAACGGCGATGTGCTGTTTTCGATTGCGTCTTATGCAGGTTACGGGCAACTGTCCAAGCAAAATTTAGAACAATTGCAGGCGGGAGCACGGGTAGAAATTGAAGCTAGCAAGCACAATGCGATGGACTTTGTGTTGTGGAAAATGGCCAAGCCGAATGAACCAAGTTGGTCATCCCCTTGGGGTGAAGGTCGTCCAGGTTGGCACATTGAATGCTCAGCGATGAGTTTTAAACATTTAGGCGGCCATTTTGATATCCATGGAGGTGGAGCCGATCTAACCTTCCCACATCATGAAAATGAAAGAGCACAATCATGTTGCGCTACTGCTGAACCTTTTGTTAACACTTGGATGCACACAGGTATGGTGATGGTGAACCAAGAAAAGATGTCTAAGTCACTCGGCAACTTCTTTACCATTCGTGATGTTCTGACGCACTTTGATCCTGAAACCGTCCGCTTCTTTCTGCTGTCAGCGCACTATCGAAGTCAATTAAACTACAGTGATGAGCAGTTAAAGCAAGCACGATCGGCCTTGGAGCGACTGTACGGAGCGTTACGTGGTTTGGATATGCAGGTTGCGTGTCCCCAGGATACAGCTTACGAAGCCGCTTTTATAGCAGCAATGGACGATGATTTTAACACACCTGAAGCTTACGCGGTGCTGTTTGAACTGGCAAAAGAAATAAATGCCTTGAAAGAACATGATCATGCAGCGGCATCGGCATTGGCCGTGTTGTTACGTCGGCTAGCGCAAATACTGGGGTTGATGCAGCAAGATGCCGATGCTTTTTTTCAAGGTGCAGAACAAGATGTTGCTGAAATCGAAGCTTTGATTGAACAGCGGCGTCAGGCGCGAGCAGACCGAGATTGGGATAAGGCCGATGCTTTACGAGATGCCTTGCAGCAACTGGGTATTGAGTTAGAAGACAAAGATGGTCAAACACGCTGGCGTCGATTGTCATGACGACCTGTCAATTTAACGAGATCAGCCACATTACGTGGCTGGTACGCTGACATTTAATCTATCGGCTTGGGGCTTTTTTGCAAGCTTTAAGTTATCGGTCTCCTTCGCATCAATCGCTTGACCGTGTAGATGGAGCGCATCTTCACTGAACAGATACAAGTACAGGGGCATCAAATCAGCAGGCTTTTGTGGTATGTTTTCAGGCTCATCTGGGTAAGCTTTCTGACGCATGGCAGTTTTAGTTGCCCCCGGGTTGATGCTGTTGACCCGGATATTGGTGTTCCCTAACTCATCGGCCAATACTTGCATCATTCCTTCCGTAGCGAATTTAGATATGGCATAAGCGCCCCAATAGGCTCGACCTTGCCTACCCACTAAACTAGAGGTGAAGAGCAGGTGTGCGGGGGTGCTATGTCTGAGCAAGGGCAGCAACGCTTTGGTCAGTTGAAATTGAGCGGTGACGTTAACTTGCATGACTTCATCAAATGAGGCTTTGCTGATGTGCTCAAAAGGGGTGAGGTCTCCAAGAACAGCGGCATTGTGCAAACACCCATCTAGCTGCTGAAATTGACTTGCAATGGTTTCAGCTAAGCCTTGATAATGACTCTCGCTGGCACCTTTAAGATCCATTGGCACAATAGCTGGTGTAGGATAGCCCCGCTGGACAATGTCATCGTAAGTCGCTTCGAGTTTTTTTACAGTTCTGCCAAGTAAAATCACCTGAGCGCCGTACTTAGCAAAATGCAGCGCTGCTGTCTGGCCGATGCCGTCACCAGCTCCTGTAACCAGCAATGTTTTGTGTTCTAAAAAATTGGACTTAGGTAGGTAGTTAAACATTCAAGAATCCTTATAAGAGAATGTAACATAGTGATCGTTGGTTAGAATGTCGCAGATGGTATTTCTAACCTCGTTGAACAATGTACCTGAAAAATTATAGAAAGTGAATCAAAAAATGACAACCGCAGATCAGCCTTTGAGAAAGGCTGATCATGAGATTAAGTTTAACGATGTGTTAACTGCTGGATCAGGTTCTTGACCATAATGGCAGCGCTTTTGTTGAGTTTATCTGTTAAAGACTGTTTAATTTTATACTTGACTTCAAAGACTTTGCGGTTGAGTGCCCGCTGTTGAATCCAATCGTCGGAAGTTTTTAAATCGTCGATTAAATTTAAATCCAGCGCCTGTTGTCCGAACCAATGTTCACCCGTTGCCACCGTTTCGATTTCAAGTTGGCTGCGATAACGTTGTACAAATTGTTTAAACAGATCATGCGTTTGTTCGAGTTCTTGTTTAAACTTTTGTCGGGCATCATCTGTGTTTTCGCCGAACATGGTGAGCGTACGCTTAAACGTACCAGCTGTGTGTTGCTCAAAGTCAACGTCATGTTTTTTGAGAACTTTATTAAAATTGGGTATTTGGGCAATAACCCCAATAGAGCCGACGATAGCGAAGGGCGCTGCGACAATCGTATTGGCTACGCAGGCCATCATGTAACCCCCGCTGGCAGCGACCTTGTCAATACAAACTGTGAGTGGAATGTTGGCCTCACGAATACGAGCCAATTGGCTTGCAGCCAAACCATATCCATGTACCATACCGCCACCGCTTTCGATGGTAACAATGACCTCGTCTTGTGGTTTTGCGATGACCAAAACCGCACTCACTTCTTCGCGTAGAGAGGCGACTTCATGCGCATCAAGGCTACCTTTGAAGTGAATCACATAACTATGTGCACTCGTATTGCTGTTGGTTTTTTTAACGGATTTTTGTTGTTTTTGATAGCGTTTGAATGCTTTTTTATCCAAGACTTGGCTGTTGAGGTACTCGGTCATGTCGGCTAACTGTTCAGACATGTTTTTAATCGCCAATTCTCCGCGTTCGGTTTTTGAACGGCTGACGACAGCAACAATACTTGCCACAGTGATGACAATGGCGATGACCAAGACGATGGCTTTAGCCAAGAAAACGCCTAGTTCGATTAATAACTCCACTTAAGTTTCCTTATAGATGCAGGTTTTGTGTTTAATTATACTTTAAAAATGGCGTGTAGGAGGTGATTGATGTTAGCCAAGATAGACCCCTTTGTGGTCAAAAGGGGTTATATGCGAACCTCAAAAGAGGTAACTATGCGGCGAGGTTTTCGTTCACAAATGCCCAGTTGACCAATTGCCAAAAGGCTTCAAGGTACTTTGGACGGGCATTTCGATAGTCAATATAATAGGCATGTTCCCAGACATCAACCGTTAACAAAGGTGTTACTTTTGAATCAGTAAGCGGCGTTGCTGCGTTGCTGGTGTTTACGATAGCAAGCGTGCCATCGCTGTTTTTAACCAACCAAGTCCAGCCGCTGCCAAAGTTGTTAATGGCTTGTTCTGACAATTTAGCTTTAAAGGCATCAAAAGAACCAAAGTCACGCTCAATGGCTTCAGCTATCGCACCCGTAGCGACTCCACCACCTTGAGGTGATAAGCAGTTCCAGTAAAAAGTATGATTCCAGACTTGAGCCGCGTTGTTAAAGACCCCACCTTCTGATGAGACAATGATTTCTTCAAGCGTTTTGTTTTCATGCCCTTGCAGCATACCATTTAACTTATCAACATAAGTCTTATGATGTTTGCCGTAATGAAATTCCAAAGTTTCTTTTGAAATATGTGGTTCTAAGGCATTCATTTCATATGGTAAAGTTGGCAATGATATGGCCATTATATTCTCCGTTATATCTGTATATGCTCACTAAAAAAAGGTCGTTGATGGGGTGTGCCATTGGCATCGCTCATCAGATTTTTTGAATAAATAAACGCTTATGTTGTCGCTCGAAGGCTGGGTATGCAGACGACAAACAGCCAACTTTTGTTGGTTTTGCATCGGCGTTTGTTTTCGACACAACTTTATTTTTATAGATAACAGATTACACATATTTATGGCTGGTTGCAACAATAGAAAATAAGAGCTTTGTGGTCTTGTTCGTTCGGAACGGGCTGCATGTTCCTTCGAAATACGTTAGAATGGAGGTATATAATCCGCCGCTAAGGCTTTTTTTGTCAATATAAGGTAATCATTCGTGAATACAATAGAAACCATCCAACAGCAAATCGCTGAAAATACGATTCTTCTTTACATGAAAGGATCGCCTAAGTTACCCAATTGTGGCTTTTCTGCCAGAGCAACTGAAATGTTGATGCAGTGTGGTGTTCCTTTTGCTTATGTGGATATTTTACAGAATCCTGAGATTCGAGCGGAATTGCCTGGTTATGCTAATTGGCCGACCTTTCCACAGCTATGGGTACATGGTGAGTTGATCGGTGGTTGTGACATCATGATGACGATGTTTCAATCGGGTGAGTTGCAGTCATTGATTCAAGAAGCAAGCTCGATGGCAGATTCAAGTGACAACGCTTAAGGATTGTTGAATAGAGGGGCTGCTTAAAATTTAAGCCCCTCGCTTGCTGTGCGGTATTTCTGGCCGCTAGAGCGTCATGGCAGCAAACCAGCCGAAAGCCAGCAATGGAAGATTAAAATGAATAAAAGTTGGGATGACGCTGTCTCGAATATGATCATGTTGTTCATCTGCGTTGAGCCCCATTGTTGGGGCTAGCGTCGATTCAGATGCGGGCGATCCGGCATCTCCTAGCGCTGCAGCGGTGCCAATCAGAGCGACGGTAGCAGGAATCGAAAACCCAAAGCTTGCTGCCAGCGGGACATAGATAGCTGCAATTAAGGGCAGTGTTGAAAAAGATGAACCAATACCCATCGTGATGAGCAAGCCCGTGAGAAGCATTAAAAAAGCGGCTAACCCTTGATGATCTGCTAAATTTAGATGAATAGTCTGCACCAATAAATCAATATGACCTGTGGCCTGAATCACGCCAGCAAATCCAGCTGCGGCGATCATAATAAAAGCAATGCTGGCCATCATATTGATACCTTGGCTAATGATGTCTTGATCAAGGTGACCCTTTAGAACCCCACTGAGCTTTAATACCACGTAACCTGCTAAAGCTGCCATAATCATGGCATCCTGATACAAAAGTTGTACACCAAAGGTCACAGAAACGGCGATACCAGCGAATAAAAATGCATTAGATGGATGTTCTGAATGCCGCTTTGGACTGAGCATATTGGACTTAATTTGGTAGCGACGTGGTCGGCGATAGCTCAAAAAAACGGCTACAGCCAGACCGAATAGCATCCCTAAGAAGGGCAACAACATAGCGTTTAAAACGGTATGCGTAGTGACTTCAAGACCTTGCTGGCTGAGCTGAGTCTTCAGCAGACTGTTTAAAAAAACATGGCCATAGCCAAAAGGTAGAATCATATAAGTAGCAACCAAGCCAAAGGTCATAATACAGGCCATCAGCCGTCGATCTAACTGGAGCATGCTCATGCTCATGAGCAGCGGTGGTATGAGAATGGGAATAAAGGCAATATGCACTGGAATGATGTTCTGTGACGCGATGGCCATGAGTAAGACTGAGACGACCAGAATCAGCTTAATCCACGTATTTTGAGTTCTTGATTGGGCTTGATTTAGGCGGTTGATGATTTTATACGATACAATATCGGTGATGCCAGATGAGGCTAAAGCAGCCGCAAAAATACCCAGCATGGCATACGTTAAGGCGAGTTTTGCATTGTCGCCAAGGCCGGCATTAAAAGCCGCAATAATGGCGTCGAAAGTCATACCGCTGATCAACCCTGCGATGATGGCGCATACGCTTAAGGCGATGATGATGTTAAGTCGTAAAACACTCAAAATGAGCAAGATAATAACGGAGACTGCGACTGCATTCATAAAAACCTCAATTTGGGTTAAGAATCAAATTTTTTATTGTTTAGTGGCAATTGTAACACATATTGTGTTGTAGATTTAGCGTGATTGGGTAAATATGTCACCTGTGCTCCACATAGAGCCATCAGAGAAGTCTTTTGATCTAAGATGGGCGCCGAGCAGGGAAGGCAGAAATGTGAGATGGTCATTAATTTTAGATATAATGCTTTGCTTTTAGGGCAAGTCAACATATAATATCCTTGACTTGTTTTATAAATAAAATCAACTAAATGCTTGATTTTAATCACATTTGTTATGGAGAAAACCACATGAGCGTACTCGTTGGCCGCCAAGCCCCAGATTTTACCGCAGCTGCTGTTTTAGGAACCGGTGAAATATCGGATGCTTTTACCTTATCTGAACAGATTAAAGGTAAAAAAGCCGTTATTTTCTTTTACCCACTGAACTTTACTTTTGTTTGCCCATCTGAATTGATTGCTTTTAACAACCGTATTGAAGAGTTTAAGAATCGCAATGTAGAAGTCATTGGTGTTTCCATTGATTCACAATACTCGCATCATGCATGGCGTGAAACCCCTGTAAATAAGGGTGGTATTGGTGCTGTTAAGTACAGCTTGGTTGCTGATGTTAAGCAGAGCATTGTGAAAGATTATGATGTGTTGCATCCAGAAGCTGGCGTGGCGTTACGTGGTTCATTCTTAATCGACGAACAGGGTATCGTACGTCACCAGGTCATCAACGATTTGCCATTAGGTCGTAACATTGATGAAATGCTACGTATGATCGACGCACTCGATTTCCATGAAAAGCATGGTGAAGTCTGTCCAGCTGGCTGGCAGCAAGGCCATCAAGGCATGACAGCTGATGCTACGGGTGTGGCAACTTATTTGTCAAATAACGCAGCCCAGTTATAAGCTTTCTGGTAGCTGATATATAAAAAACCGCCTTTATTGGCGGTTTTTTGATGATTAGCTGCCACGAACGCTTTGATTTATTAGCCGAAAGAACGCTATTTTCTTAATCTAAGGTTGCCTGACAGGCGTTAGTGACAGATGCTTTTTGTAAGCATAAATGCCTAACTAAGCGATTGTATCGGCTGATTCTATTGGTGGCCAGCCCCCAAGCTGCTGCCATTTATTGACAATCCAACAAAACAGTTCGGCGGTTTTTTCGGTATCGTATTGAGCACTGTGAGCCAATTTGTTGTTAAATTCAATGTTAGCAGCAGCGCAAGCTTTAGCCAACACGGTTTGTCCAAGTGCTAACCCAGCTAGGGTCGTGGTATCAAAAGACACGAAAGGATGAAAGGGATCGCGCTTGAAGCCATGACGTTGCCCCACAGCATTGAGAAAGCCTTTATCAAACGCGGCATTGTGTGCGACCACGACCGCCCGATGGCACTCATGTTGCTTAAGTTCTTTTCGAACAGCCTTAAATATAGCTTTTAAGGCTTCTTCTTCTGGAATAGCTTGACGCAAGGCGCTGTAGGGATCAATTCCGTTAAACTCGATGGATGCTGGTTCAATATTCGCACCTTCAAAGGGCGCGACTTGAAAATGTAACGTTTGTTTAGGTATTAATTGACCTTGTTCATCCATGGTGAGAAGCGTCGCAGCAATTTCTAGCAAGGCATCGGTTTGTGGATTGAAACCAGCGGTTTCGATATCGATGACGACCGGGTAATAGCCCCGAAATCTATTTTTTAAACTTAATTCAGCAGAGGTAGCTGTCAGCATGAAAACATCTCAAATCTCAAATATGCCCTTATTATGCTTGATTGTGATTTTTTTTGCATGTTTTGGGTTAAGTTTTTAAATTTTGATACGATAAGTCGAACAATAGCTCACAAAAGAAACGTGCGTATGTTGAAATATCTGAGTCTCGTTGGTCTTGGTTTGTTGCTATCGATGACTGGTCACGCTAATTTGCGTTATTATTCTGCTGCGATTGATCGATCAGAGTGGGTCAACACGCATAACACGCCTATTTTTTGTCAAATTCAGCACAAAGTGCCCCACTATGGCGTTGCTTCTTTTGTGAGTCGAGCAGGAAAAACACCCAATATGCATTTTTTATTGGATATGCTCGTCGAACCACAATATGTGACAGAAGTCAGTCTCATCAGCCGCGCTCCCGGTTGGCGCCCAGGTATCATTGACC
>JADHND010000037.1 GCA_016779685.1 Shewanellaceae bacterium
TAGCGTTCATTTTGAAATTCAGGCAACGATAAGGATGAATCAGTTAACCGATGCCAGTGTGCCCAAAAATTGGGGGACAAAGAAAAGTTATAATGTAACCCTGCAATAATTTGCATCAAGGCACCATAGCGACAAGCCAAGCCTTCTCGATACAAGGTCTTCATTTGTCCGACCATAGAGCTACCGTACTGCGCAATCGGCACCGATTTGGCTGAAGCCGCCACCGGCATACTCACTGGCCACAGCTGTTCTTGAGCGGGTAAGTGACGGTAGGTAAATTGGTGCAAATCGGCGAGCTGATCCAGCAAATTCTTCACATCGTGTGTCACCGGTGTAATGAGTTCTAGCAAGGATTCGCTATAATCGGTGGTGATCCAAGGGTGGGTTAAAGCTGATCCCAACGTGGTGGGATGAGGTGTGGTTGCCAAGGAGCCTGTTGGCTGGATGCGCAAAGCTTCTCGCTCGACACCACGGGCTATTTCCCCTAAGGCTTGGCGACCAGCGGGGGTATCAAATTCAGTTAACAGCGATTGAAAGGCGTTCAAAATGCAACTCGATTGTTTTTGTTCATTTTAAGTGGTCTATGATACGCATCATCGCATTAAAAAAAAACCATCGATTTCAAATCAACGCATGGCATGTCTAGATTAAGTACAACTGATCGCGCAACTGCGGCAAACCAGCTTCGATGCTTTTCTTATTGCCAACCAACAAAGTGATGTGTTGGTCAGGGTTAAAAGCGGCCTGACACACTGATCGAAGTTTATCGGCACTTAAATCGTCCAAACACGCATCCTGCTGCGCCACAAAGTCAATCGGTAAATCAAAGCGCTGTATATGTGCTAAGTACTTCATACGTTGGATAGAGGTCTCATACGCCAGTGCTTGCTGCTGCACCAAAGCCAAGCGCATGCTGGTAAATTCAACATCAGTCATGCCGGTTGCTTGATAGGCAGCCAGCTGTTGCTCAATGATGGTCAAGGTTTCCTTTAAATCAGGCACCTCAACCACGGTATTCAATTGCCAGATCCCAAACTCCAGATGACCTTTAAAACCGCATTGTACACCATAGGTATAGCCTGCTTCGTGTCGTAGTGCTTGATTCAACCGACTGTTCAAGGTACCACCTAACGGATAATTGGCTAAATGTGCCTTAAAGTAATCGCCCAACATATCATAAGGTAAAGCCAGCCGCCCCATCATCATCATCACCTGCTGACTGTGCGGCACATCTTTGATGTAGATACGATTTGATGGCGCACTGGCCATCGACCAAACCGGTGGTTTGGGAACCGTGTCATGGGCAGGCAAACTCGGCTGAGTCCAACTTGCGAGCCAGCCCAAGGCAGTTTTCATGTCATGCTCGGGTAAATTTGATTCCACCACCAAGCTGGCTAAGCGGGATTGATATTGTTGACGAAAAAACAACTGCACATCCATCATCGTGAGCTGCTTGATCATCTCAATGTCACCGTGCAACGGAATAGCATATCGATGTTGTGCTCCGAACAGCAATTGATTAAACGCCTGACTGCCTTGTTGGTGTAACATCGATCCTTGTTGGCGCACAAAGTTCAACAACTGCTGTTTCACTCTGTTAAATTGAGGTGCTTGCAAAACGTGGCGAGTCAACACTTGTTTTAGGATGGCCAATGTTGCTGGCAATGATTCCGTCAAGGATGAAATTTGTATGTACACATCATGGTGATGCAAACTCACATCGATATCGCTGCCCAGCAGCGCCAATTGTTCCGGTAATTCTGGATTTTGACGATCGTGGCAAGCATCATGGAGCAACATGGTGGTTAGCATGGCTACGCCTGCTTTCGTGTTTAATTCTAAATCGATACCGCCTTGCAACTTCAAACAAATTGATGTCATTTGACTTTTGAGTACCTGCGTTCCGATGACATCTATCCCGTTGTTTAAGCGCATTTGCCAACAAGGAAACGTCGGCGTGACCTGTGGGGGTGGGCTTTTCGGCCTCGCAAATCGAGGGTGCTTCGGATCCGACATCACCGCACGCTTAGTCGCTGTTGCCGCTGGCAATGGTGGTGTATACACCGCTTGGTTTGAACTGATGGCCAGCGAGGTTTTGTGTGCTGGTACAATACTCGTCACCACTTGGGGCTGTTGATACACATAGTCCATAAAGACCCGTAGCACATCCACAGGCGTGACCGCAGCATAAGCATCTAGCGTCGCTTGGGGTGAATAGAGAGTCCCTGCTATCGCCATCTGTTGCGCCGCTTGCAACGCCTGCTGCCGAATATTGTGTGCTTGGCCAACCGTGTTGACTTTAAACATCGCTTGGATAATTTGCAGATCAAAGGTGGTCACCCCATGCTGCGAAAAATCGGTTAAAGCTTGTCGAAGTTGGGCTTCTAAACTGGCTAAAGCCACATGGGTTTGGATATTGGCAGCCACATACAACCTAAACTCACCACTGTATGCATACGTAAAATGCTCCACTTGAACTTGGGTCGCCACTTGAGTCCCCACCAGACGTTGCTGTAACCATGCGTGCTGATCCCCACCGAGCAAACAAGCCAACATATCCAAGGCAGGTGCATCAGGATGCTGCTCTGGCACAGTGGGAATTTTAATAAACAAAGCGGGGGTCGATACCGCCACGGGCATGGTCACGTAAACCGATTCCGTTAAATGGACTTGAGGCAGAGCTTGCGGCAGCAACGCCGGGGTTTTAAACCAACCAAAGTAACGTTGAATCCAAGCCAAGGTCGCAGCTTCATCAAAACGCCCACCCACTACAAGCGCAGCTGAAGACAAGGTATATTGACGCACAAAGTAATTTTTAAGGTAGTCCAGGGTTAAATGCGGTAAATCTGTCGCCCATCCCATGACCGGGCTACTATAAGGATGTTGTTGGCCATAGAGAGCGAAATTGGTTTGTTCGTGCACCGCCGCTAATGGGTGCATTAGGTGTTGCTGCTTCTCATGCTGCACCACTTGTTGCTGCCGTTCAAAAATAGATGGGGTCAATGTAGGTAATAAAGCACTGAGACGATCACTTTCCAACCACAATGAGGTTTCTAAATGCTGCCATGGCACTGTTTGATAATAACTGGTGGTGTCACGGCTGGTCATGCCATTGATCACACCGCCAGCCTGATTGATCATGTGCACATAATCTTGAACAGTCGAGGTACCACCTTGAAACAACAAATGCTCCAGTAAATGCGCGGCACCTGAATAGCCAAGGGCATCGCAGCGAGATCCCACTGGATAGGTGATGTTAATATGCGTATGTTCTTGGCTCTGATCAGGCATTAAGATCAGGTTTAAACCATTTGCTAAACAGTGGTGCTGATAGGACGGTATCGCATGATTTTGTGGTTTTAGAAGCTGAGACAACGCCTTGGTTTTGGTTCGACTCGATATGTTCATATGCCTGGGCTTATCCTAAGAAGTGCACGCTTTGTCGTTTAGGTAACCAACAATTGCAAGAGTTATGCCAGCGCCCAATCCTAAAAATAGTGGCTAATTTTTATCCCCATATAACGAAGCTCTGAATCATGCTGATACGTCTTTTCTTCAAACTTAAAGGTGTCTTTGTCTTTCTCATAACCGATGATATAACCCACCAACCATTGCTGATTGAAACGGTATCCTAGAAAGCCTTGTGCAGAGAGGCGGGATAAATTATCAAACAGATTTATGGTGCCTTCACCAAACATCACCACTTGGCCATAGTCAAACCCGATCCGAGCATACAGTTCATTGTAAACATTGTAATGTTCTTCATAAGCGTATTTGCTGCCATCTGCCTTGTCTAATTCTAGTTGCAATTGCTGCCAAGAAAAACCTAAGCCTAAATCCAAAATAACCGGTGAATCATTGAACAATCGATAGTACCAGTGGCCTGAGAGCAAATAGTTTTGTACCGAGGTCACCACTTTTTCATCTTTCGCATAGACTTCTTTTTGTAATGTAAATGATTCTGCCATGGTCGATTCTTGACGAATAATAAAAGGCGCAAACTTAAAACGTACTTCTGAATTGGGCGTGACCATAATATTAAAACTGTACGAACTGTAATTCATATCACTTTGACTCAAACTGATGTCTTGTTTGGCATCAACAGCATGATAATGACTCATGCCATCATAAACAGCACCGACAACCATATTGTATTGGTAGCGGCTCACATCCCATTGGCTCTGAGCATTCCAAGAATTATTCCAATCATAAGTCAATTGCATGCCAACCATGTCATCATTCATAGTCGGCATAAAACTCAAAGGGGATTCTTTATAAAAAGGGGTCACAAACAGCAAATTACTGAACACCCCTAAACTCGCACCCGTCAGCGTGTCGTCTAAAAAGTGGCGGTTGGCCCAGACGCGCGATAAGCCGACAAATCCGGCCAACGTGTACATAGGCGCAGCCCATTGGGCGCCATAACGAAAGCGTACAAAGCCTGCTCCAACAAAAGCAGCTGAGGTATGCCCTGAAGGGAATGAATTGGAAGTACTGCCATCTGGACGCAATCGTCCCACCGCATTTTTCATACCATAAACAACCGCAGTATCGACTAAAAAGGCTTGTGTCAGTTGCCAACTTCCTTCGTAGTCTTCTTTAAATAAGGTCGCCACCAACGCGCCCCCAGGTAACAAGAACTGCATTCTATCGCCATAAGTTCTCAAAGAGTCGTCTTGATTCTGGTAAATTCTTGATTCCGAAGCCTGCGCAGAGTACATTCCCATAGCGAGCAAACAAAAACTTATGCGCAACAACGAAGACATCATAACAACTCCATTTTCCGTACCTGATTTTATATCGGTCGATGGTGTTATTATTTTAGCTAAAAAGTGAACCAATGCAGCCCAACGACAGCAGGACGCTTTAATGGATTCAATAGAAGAGCAGATTTGGGCGTGAAGTGGATGCTTTGAATGAGGCATGCCAACCTGTTCTAGGGTTGGTGCGTCCGGGAGGATTCGAACCTCCGACCGCCTGGTTCGTAGCCAGGTACTCTATCCAGCTGAGCTACGGACGCACATAATAACTTGTCAATCAGCGATGGCGGTGAGGGAGGGATTCGAACCCTCGATAGGGGACAAACCCTATACTCCCTTAGCAGGGGAGCGCCTTCAGCCGCTCGGCCACCTCACCTCTCGCTTGACCGTCATATTACTGTTTCATAAAAATAAGTCAAACTGTTTTTTTAAAAAACCCAATATAATAGGTTTGTTTGTTTTATTTTTCATCAACATGGTGGATGTTTAGCCATTTTAACCGACTTGACAGTGTCATTTTCTCATCTGCTAGGTACTGTATTTGAGAGGATCCACCACAAGACACCAGCTGCAAAAAATAAAAAAGCCAGCGTTAGCTGGCTTTTCTTACAAGCTTTTTTGCTCTTCTGGAGCAGCTTGCTCTTCGGCAGTTAAAGAGTTGTCTGCGGACGAATCTATGGTTGGGTCGACTTTTTCAGCCTGAATCCGGTCATAAATTTCTTGACGGTGCACCGCAACATCTTTAGGGGCGTCAATTCCAATGCGTACCTGATTGCCACGTACACCCCAAACTGTGATCTTTACATCATCACCGATGATGAGAGTTTCTCCTACTCGACGAGTTAAAATTAGCATTCCCAAGCTCCTCTATTGCTAATTATTACAGCTTACTGACCCGAAATGGGTAAATAATCAAAAAAGCGTATTATACGTCTTGCTACTTTAAATTGCACCGATTTTATGTAATAAAATTAAATATTTAACTTTTATAACTTGATTCTGGCTAATTTTGGCTAATTTTCACCTAAAAACCGCCTATTCTCGTAAAAATTTAAACATTTTGGTAATTTTATTTCAAAATCTCAGGTCGATAGCACGACTCATTTCCATATCTAGCATAATTCAAGAAGCAAGCCAAACGTGCCTATCTAGGCTATATTGAAATTAAACCATTGAAAAAATTTAAAATTTTGCTGCCAACCATGGCTTAGCTAAAGCCAAGGCGGCGCTCAATTGTTCCGGTTGGTGGCCACCTGCTTGTGCCAAGTCAGGACGCCCCCCCCCTTTACCGCCGACCGCCGCAGCTAAATGTCCCACCAATTCGCCCGCATGTACCTGTTGTGTCAGATCCGCTGTGACACCAACAATCAAGCTGACCTTCCCCTGCTGTCGGCTGCCTAGCACAATAACGCCTGAACCCAATTGCTGCTTTAAATCATCCACTAGATGGCGCAGCGATTTGGGATCGACGTCATGCATTTCTTCTATAACGCACGGGATACCAGCAATTTGCAGCTTATTTAGCGCTAACCGGGCGCTGTTACTGGCGGCTTCTTTCTGTATGAGTTGATGGCGCTGCTTCTCACATTGCTTTAATGCCGTCGCCAGCACCTGTTCCTGGGCGAGATAAGCCGCTTCTGCGGCATAAAAACTGGCTAAATCCACACATGTCCCGGGTGCTTGCCACGCGGCAACCTGAATCTCCGTTCGTGTCCCCCCTTGGGTCTTAGCCAGCTGGGTCAAATGCAACTGTTCGGCGGTCAATCGGGCCTGCTGTTCAGCTAAGGTCGCGGCTAAGGCTTGCAGGCGCTCTTGGCAGTATCCAAGCGCGGTTTCACCCGTTACCGCTTCAATGCGCCGCACACCCGCTGCAACACCTTTTTCAAAGACGTACTTGAACCATCCTATCTGATCCACCGAATGCACATGGGTTCCGCCACACAGTTCCAGCGAAAATGCGCCCATTTTAACCACACGAACGGTCTCTGCATACTTTTCGCCAAACAAGGCCATCGCACCGGCCGCTTCCGCTGCTGCCATAGCCATTTCTTGTGTCGTGACCACCGCTTTGGCTTGAATTTGCTCGTTGACCAAGGTTTCAACACGCAGCAGCTCGGCTGAAGTTAGGGCTTCGTAATGAGAAAAATCGAAACGTAGGCTCTGAGGGCGCACCAAAGAGCCCTTTTGGGTGACATGCGTGCCCAGTACCTCGCGTAAAGCCGCATGCAAAAGATGCGTCGCAGAGTGGTTTGCGGCAGCTTGCGAGCGCGCTACCGCATTCACTTCAGCTTGCACCACCATGCCCACACTCAAAGAACCGTTGACAACCTGACCAATGTGGCCAATGGCTTGCCCAAACTGTTGGGTGTCTTGTACCTGCATCTGCATCCCTGTTGCCAGCAATTGCCCCTGATCCCCAACTTGCCCCCCCGACTCAGGGTAAAAAGGTGTTCGATCAAGCACCACCGTGGCCATCTGACCTACTGCAACCGTCTCAACTGGCTGCTGCTCCAGATACAGGCCCACGATGGTGGCTGGCTGCGCCAAGGATTGATAGCCTTCAAAATCACTCTTAATGTCTGTGACCAATTGCGTGTTGTAGTCTTTACCAAACTGTTGCGCGGCTTGCGCTCGCTCTCGTTGCGCTTGCATCAACGCCTCAAAGCCAGCCACATCTAAACTCACATGCCGTTCACGACAAATATCCGCCGTCAAGTCCATCGGAAAACCATACGTATCGTATAACTTAAATACCAAATCGCCGGGTAATTCTGACGTCACCAAAGTCGTCAGAGAAGCTTCTAGTAGCTGCATGCCGCGCTCTAGGGTTCGCGCAAACTGCTCTTCTTCAGCTTTTAACGCTTTTTCAACCAAAGTTTGCCGATCGACAATGTGCTGCGCGGTGCTGCCCATGATGCGACATAAGGGTTCGACCAGTCGATAAAAAAAGGTTTCGGTCGCACCCAAGCGATAACCATGACGAATAGCCCGACGGATAATGCGTCTTAAGACGTAGCCACGCCCCTCATTGGCAGGCATCACCCCATCGGCAATCAAAAAAGCGCAAGAACGGATGTGATCAGCGACCACCCGTAGCGATTGCTGGTTGGGATCAGTCACCTTCAGCAGATGTGCAATTTCACCGATGAGCTGTTGAAAAATATCAATTTCATAGTTGGAATGCACACCTTGCATGATCGCCGCAATGCGCTCTAGCCCCATGCCCGTGTCCACCGATGGCTGCGGCAGTGGCAACAAAGAACCATCGGTTTGACGGTTATACTGCATGAACACCAAATTCCAAATTTCAATATAACGATCACCATCTTCTTCCGGGGTGCCAGGAGGGCCACCGGCAATATCGGCCCCATGATCATAAAAGATTTCAGAGCAAGGACCGCAAGGACCGGTATCTCCCATCGACCAGAAATTGTCTTTCGCCCCAATCCGGGACAATCGATTGGGATCGACACCAATATGATGCAGCCATATTTGTTCAGCTTCTTGATCTTCCTCAAACACCGTCACCCACAAACGCGATGCCGGCAATTGCAGCACTTCGGTCAAAAAATGCCAAGCCATGGTGATGGCTTCTTGCTTAAAATAATCCCCAAAACTAAAATTACCCAGCATTTCAAAAAAAGTATGGTGTCGTGCCGTATAGCCCACATTGTCCAAATCATTGTGTTTGCCACCGGCACGCACACAGCGCTGAGCGGTTACCGCACGCTGATATGGCCGCGATTCTGCGCCTAAAAACACATCCTTAAATTGATTCATACCTGCGTTGGTAAACAGCAAGGTCGGATCCTGCTCGGGCACCAAACCACTGCTGGGCTGAACCTGGTGCTGCTGATTAGCGAAATAGTCTAAAAATGCTTGCCGAACTTGGGCTGTGGTCATCTGTTGCATAATACACCTTAATAAAATCGAAAATGGTAGCGGGTGCGGTGTGATGGGACCTTTCTAGCTGAAAGATGAAGCTCGACATACCGCTGATTGTGATCAGGGTGCTAGTTTAATACAAGTTTAAGGTAAGTGGTATACCTAAGCCCTGATTTCTCTACGGATTTGTATAGGAAGCGCCCCTGCTGCGCTCGATTAATCGAACACAGGAGCCTGATACGTCGCTAACACGTCGTGAATGGTTTCCGTTTCAAAACCTCGGTATTGCAAAAAACGAAACATTTTTTGTTGCACTTTGCGATCAGCAGTGGATTGCTGGCGAAACTTTTTCTGCAACTGGGTTCGTGCTAAGGCGGTCCAGTTAAAATCGAGGGTCGCTTCAACTTGCGTCAAGCATGCTGAGGTTAATCCATGCTCTTGTTGAAGCACATATCTGACTTTTTTAAGACCTTGCCCTTTGTGATAGGCTTGCCGCATCGACGCTAAGGCAAAGCGCTCATCGCTCTGCCACCCCTGTTGCTGACATTGCTTTAACACCACTTCGATTTCCGAGCTCTGGCAGCCATGCGCTGCTAACTTATCACGCAGCGCTTGGGCTGAATATTCACGGCGAGCCAGCCATTTCAGCGCTAAAGAACGTCCAGATTGCATCGCTGTCAAACCGGCTTAGAGCGCGGGCTCCAGTACCTCAGTTTCACTGACCATGGTGTCTTGCTTTTGTAGCAGCAACCTGTCTCTGATTTGACTTTCTAAGGTCGATGCCATGTCTGAGTGCTCTTTCAAGTAAGTGATGACATTCGCCTTACCTTGTCCTATTTTATTGCCCTGATAACTGTACCAAGCACCGGCTTTTTCAATCAGCTTTTCTTGTACCGACAGATCAATCAGCTCAGCTTCTTTACAGATGCCTTCACCGTAATAAATCTGAAATTCAGCTTGTTTAAGCGGTGGTGCAACCTTGTTTTTCACCACTTTGACTCGGGTCTCGTTGCCCACAATTTCATCACCCTGCTTAATGGCGCCAGTCCGGCGAATGTCCAAACGTACCGAGGCGTAGAACTTCAAGGCATTTCCACCCGTCGTTGTTTCTGGATTCCCAAACATGACCCCAATTTTCATCCGAATCTGGTTGATAAAGACGCACATGGTGTTGGATTTTTTAATGTTGCTGGTTAATTTCCGCAACGCCTGTGACATCAAGCGTGCCTGCAAGCCCACGTGAGAGTCGCCCATATCGCCTTCAATTTCCGCTTTCGGCGTTAAGGCGGCCACAGAATCAATGATAACGATATCAACGCCACCAGAACGAACCAACATGTCGCAAATTTCTAAAGCTTGCTCACCCGTATCTGGCTGGGAGATCAACAGCTCCTTCACGTTCACGCCTAAGCGCTCTGCATAAATGGGATCCAAAGCATGTTCCGCATCGATAAAAGCACAGGTCTTGCCTTGTTTTTGTGCTTCCGCAATCACCTGTAAGGTTAAGGTGGTTTTACCGGAGGATTCTGGGCCAAAAATTTCCACGACACGACCATAAGGAAGTCCGCCTATGCCTAAAGCAATGTCTATGGTGAGTGAACCAGTCGAGACCGATTCGATATTTAAAGCCTTGGCATCGCCCAATTTCATGATCGAGCCTTTGCCGAATTGTTTTTCAATTTGACTTAACGCCGCATCTAAGGCTTTTTGTTTGCTGTTTGTCATCGATGATTCTCCCAAAAAAGACAGAGCACACGCTCAGCATGAGCTCAGTATACAGGAAGAAAAAAGAAGAACAACATACAAAATTAAATCCGTTGTTCTTCCTTGAAAATTAATATGGACGACGCACCAATAAAACATACAATTTGAAGTTAAATTTGGTTATGATGTCGACATGTGATCTATGTATTTGAAATGGTTTACTGTGACTTCTTCTCTGCCATCTCCAGCCAAACAAACACCCATGATGCAACAATATCTTGCCATCAAAAGCGACTATCCCGATGTGTTGCTTTTCTACCGCATGGGTGATTTTTATGAATTGTTTTTTGACGACGCCAAAACGGCAGCCAAAGCACTCGACATCACCTTAACCGCCCGCGGTAAGCACAGCCAACAGCCCATTCCGATGGCTGGTGTCCCGTATCACGCTGTTGACGGCTATTTAGCTAAATTGGTTTATCTAGGTTTTTCCGTCGCCATTTGCGAACAAATTGGCGATCCCAGTACCAGTAAAGGGCCGGTCGAACGAGCGGTTAAACGCATTGTGACGCCTGGTACCCTGACAGAAGATGCTTTGCTCGATGAACGACAAGACAATCTGCTCTGCGCACTGTATCCACACCCTAAAGGCTACGGTTTTGCCACAGTTGATTTAACCTCTGGTCGTTTTGTGCTACAAACACTTGACTCAACCGATGCTCTGTTAGCGCATCTTGAGCGTACCCGCCCGAGCGAACTGCTTTATCCTGAAGACATTGCATCTGAGACAATCCTTGGCAATTGCCCCCATCCACGGCG
>JADHND010000038.1 GCA_016779685.1 Shewanellaceae bacterium
AATACAGCCACTTTACCAAAAGCATTTACATCAACATTCAACATGTTCAGCATCCTTACTTAATACGCTTTGCTTTAACTGTTTACCAACAGAGCTCACATTGCCAGCCCCTTGAATTAATAATAGATCATCCGGACGAATAACCTTATGAATCACTTCATTTAATTTAGACGTCTGCGAAACCAATATAGGATCTACATGGCCTCTCTGCCGAATAGAGCCGGCAAGTGCTCGGCTGTTTACATTCAAAATAGGGGCTTCGCCTGCTGCGTAAACATCCAACAAGATTAACAGATCAACTTCAGAGAGCACCTCAACAAAGTCATCATACAAATCTCGGGTTCTCGAATAACGATGGGGTTGAAACACCATCACAATTCGGCGTTGAGGCCATCCTTCTTTAGCTGCCCGAATCGTTGCGAGTACTTCACTGGGATGATGTCCGTAATCATCAATCATCATAAAGTCACCTAGATCAGTCTTAAACTCACCTAGGTGTTGAAACCGGCGGCCGATTCCTGCAAATTGTTTGAGCGAACCAAGTATAGCTTGGTCGTCAATGTCATCCTCGGTCGCGACAGCAATAGCAGCCAAAGCATTTAAGACGTTATGACGCCCCGGTAAATTTAATTTAACCTCTAAGTCAGACAATCCATGACGCTGCACTGTAAAGGTAGATTGATGCCCACATTGGCGAAAATCGCACGCACGCACATCCGCTGTATCATGAAAACCATAAGTCACATACTGGCGACTGATACGTGGCAACAAAGAAGAGACAACCGGATCGTCAATGCACAGCACAGCACGCCCATAAAAAGGTAAATTATGTACAAAATCGATAAAAACTTGCTTGAGTTTTTCAAAACTACCTTGGTATGCATCTAAATGATCCGCTTCGATGTTGGTCACCACTGAAACCATGGGTTGCAAGTGTAAAAAACTCGCATCACTCTCATCTGCTTCCGCAATCAAATAACGACTGGCACCCAATTTGGCATGGGTACCTGAACTGTTCAGCAGCCCACCTATGATGAACGTAGGATCTCGTTGTGCATACCCATAAATTGACGCAATTAAACTGGTGGTGGTGGTTTTACCATGCGTACCTGCCACGGCGACGCCATGACGATAACGCATTAATTCAGCCAGCATTTCCGCACGACGTACGACTGGAATACGTTTGTTTTTTGCAGCGATTATTTCGGGATTGGTCGCCGGAATCGCTGATGAAACCACCACAACATCAGAATTATCAACCAAAGAAGCATGATGCCCTATGGTGACTTGCACCCCTTGTTCTTGCAATCTTTTTGTAACTCCATTTTCATTCAAATCAGAGCCACTAACGATATATCCTTCATTAAAGAGCACCTCTGCAATACCGCCCATACCTGCCCCCCCAATTCCAATGAAGTGAATCACTTTGACGCGGCGCATTTCGGGGATCATTTGACGTAATTTTTTATATGCTATGGATTCTTGCTTCATACAATGACACTCTATAAAATATTAGAAAGATTTCGCTGCCTTGCAGCAAATGGCTGCAACATTCTCAGCAGCATGCATTTCTGCTAAGCGATAGGCAGCCTCACTCATCAATGTTAACTTATTTTCTTGCTGAGTAATGCGTAGAATTTGAGCAGCTAAAGCGGTGCTATTAAATTCTGTTTGAGGCATAATCAGAGCTGCATCGGCTGCTGCTAAAAATTGTGCATTTCTAGTTTGATGATCATCAATCGCATGCGGATAAGGCACCAAAATACTGGGCAATCCCATCACAGCCAGCTCAGAAACCGTTAAAGCACCTGCTCGGCAAACAATCATATCTGCCCACTGATAGGCACTAGCCATATCATCAATAAACTCTTCAACCACGACATCATCAACAACATCGTTTTGCTTGTAAGCAGCCATCACTGCCTCTTGATTGCCTTTGCCAGCCTGATGTAAAACTTCATATTGACCCTGTCGCTGGCTTTGCAAATAAGCTATCGTATCTGGTAAAACCTGATTGAATATTTGAGCGCCTGAACTGCCCCCAACAACTAAAATTTTTAAAGGTTGACCCGTCGCAAAAGGTAGGCGCTGTTGATGCAAAGCCAACAACTCTTGACGAATTGGATTTCCAACCACCACAACCTGATGATGCCCAAAGGTGTCAGGAAAGGCGGATAAGACGTCAGCAGCTAACCATGAAAGTATGCGATTGGTTGTTCCGGCAATCGCATTTTGCTCATGAATCACCAGCGGCACTCGAAACAAACGAGCAGCCAGGCCGCCGGGACCGGTAACAAATCCGCCCATACCCAAAACGACATCTGGCTTATATTGCTTGACGATACGCAACGACTGCACCAAGGCTTGGGCTATTTTAAAAGGTGCAGCGATGAAACGCAACCACCCCCCTCCTCGGATGCCTTGAATAGGGATTAGTTTCAATGGAAAGCCATGCTGAGGCACCAACTTTTCTTCCATTTTACCCTGCGCTCCAAGCCAACATAAATCCCAGCCCTGTTTTTTCATTTCAGCTGCAACAGCCAATGCTGGAAAAATGTGGCCTCCAGTACCACCAGCCATCACCAACATTCGTTTTTTATTGTGACCTTTGTTCCTTAATTCTGCCATCATTGTTTAATTCGTAGCTAATCCTTATTAATATCATGACAGAGATCGTCATTATCAGCAAACTACTTCCGCCATAGCTTATAAAGGGCAAAGTCAAACCTTTTGTTGGCAATAAACCCATGCTAGCACCGACATTGACCAAGGTTTGAAAGAAAAACCAAACGCCGAAAGCATATGCGACAAAGCCAGGAAAAGGTCTAGATTTATCCAAGCATTGATTGCCAATTAACATCGCCCGGTAAGCAACAAACATCAAAAGCATTAATATAGAAGCCACTCCCATGAAACCCAATTCTTCTGCCACAATGGCCATAATAAAATCTGTATGCGCTTCAGGTAAGTATTTTAATTTTTGAATACTATTTCCTAGGCCTTCGCCAAGCAGGCCGCCTCGACCATAAGCCATCAAAGACTGAGTCAGTTGATAACCAGAGCCAAAAGGATCGCTCCATGGATCCAAGAACCCCGTAAGGCGCCTTAACCGATAAGGTGAAAAAATTGACAAGCCTGTAATTAAGATTAAGCCCGCAATGAGCAGCAAGAAAAAATCTCGTAATTTCGATCCCGCTAGGAAGAGAACGCCTAAAGTAATGACAAATAAAACCACCACACTGCCCATATCAGGCTGCATCAGCAGCAGAGAAGAGTATAGCATTAACACCAATATCGGTTTATAAAAACCTTTTGAATCGTACCGTACTTCTTGATACCGACGCACCAAATAACCAGCGAGATAAATAGCAAATGCAAATTTAGCCAACTCAGCGACCTGAAGACGCAAAAACCCAAACGACAACCAGCGCGTTGCGCCGTTCACGGTTGTTCCGATCATGAGAACCAGTACCAACAGCACCAATACTGCCAGTAGTATTTTGGAACTGTACCGAAACCATATCTCTAAATCTATGGACAGCACAGCAATACTCACGGCAACACAGCCACATAAATACAGGCTGTGACGCACCATATAATGAAAAATCGAACTGTCAGATAGAGGGCTACCAGACATAGACGCCGAGGTCACCATCACTAGGCCTATCGTCATTAATAAAAGGGTCGCCAAGAGCAGCTTACGATCGTAAGGTTCAGGTTTTTTTTCAAAAATTAGCCATGTTTTCAATACTTGGTGTAGCTTCATAATGCCGCCACACACTGACGAAAATGATCGCCCCTCACTTCAAAATTGGGGTACATATCCAAGCTTGCGCATGCAGGTGATAACAACACCGTATCATGTGGGTTTGCTAACAAAGCAGCTCGAGACACTGCTGCCGTTAAATCCTTCTCTAAAAAACCATACTGAGTCAATGCCATCAAGGCATCTGCGTCTTTACCATATACAATGACCGCACTCACCTGCGCAAAGGCTGATTTTAAGGGGGTTAAGTCAGCCCCTTTGGCATCCCCGCCCACAATCAGAATCAAACGTCCCAGAACTTGCGCACTTGCAATAGCTGCAAGTGTTGCCCCAACATTGGTTGCCTTCGAATCATTGATAAACCCAACTTCATTTTTAGTCCCAATAAATTCAAAACGGTGTGCTAAACCTTCTGCATGCTTGGCAACTTCAGCAATCCTTGTGGGTGAGCCTCCAGCCGCATGAGCAATAGCCAGTGCTGCTAGTACATTAAATTGATTGTGCAATCCTTGCAACTTTGCCGCTTCAAAACGAACCAATGGAGTCCCTTGATAACACCATGCCGATTGCGCCAACGACCATCCAGCATCCGTCGTGCCGGCAACATCTAACACAACTTGAGATATAGATATCTGAGGAGGTAACCACGACGCATCGGAAAAATAAAAAAATTGGGTTGATTGGGACAGCAAACGTAGCTTCGATTGGCGATAGGCTTCAAATCCAGCATATCTATCTAAGTGATCAGCAGTTATGTTTAATATAATGCCCCAATCACACCTTAAACTTACAGTTGTATCTAACTGAAAGCTAGACAATTCAACTACATAAAAATCATAAGCACCTATTGGAAGCGACAATAAAGGCACCCCTATATTGCCAGCCATAACAGCTTTAAAACCACAGGCTTGAAGCATTTGCGTTATCAAGGTTGTCACCGTTGACTTACCATTTGAGCCTGTAATACCTATTACCTTAGCTTGAGTTTTTTTAACCGCTCGCGCGAAAAGCTCAACATCGCCAATCACAGGAATATCGCGTGCTATCGCAGCCTGAATTGCTGGCGTTGACAACGGAACGCCTGGACTCAGAACCAAACATTCTCCTCGCAATAAAACATCCGGCCAAAACCCACCTAAATAGACAGGCACATCAGGGTGTAAAGCTTTAAGCTCAGCTAAGCCGGGTGTGTTTTTACGGCTATCAACTACCATCACACTATACTGCTGAGCTTTTAAATAACGCACAACAGACAACCCAGTGATCCCCAGTCCTACAACGATATAGTTTACTTTTTCAATAGTATCTTGAACAACCATAGACAACCTGTTTGCTTATCTGAGCTTAAGCGTGGACAAACCCAGTAACACGAGAAAAAGAGAGACAATCCAAAAGCGAACAATGACTCTCGGCTCTGGCCACCCCTTAAGCTCAAAGTGATGATGAATCGGTGCCATCAAAAAGACACGGCGACCACCTCGCAACTTATATGAACCTACTTGCAAGATAACCGATAACGTTTCTATTACGAACACCCCGCCCATAATCACCAGCAAGACTTCTTGGCGTACTGAAACAGCAATAGAACCAAGTGTTGCCCCTAAAGCAAGCGAGCCGACATCTCCCATAAACACCATGGCGGGGTAGGTGTTAAACCAAAGAAAGCCCAAACCAGCACCAACCATAACTGCACACACAATAACAAGCTCCTCTAAGCCAGGTAAATAAGGAATATGCAGATAATTCGCAAACTCAATGTGCCCAGACAGATAGGCAATCACAGCCAATGCAGCCGCCACCATAACTGTAGGGAAAATGGCTAACCCATCCAGCCCATCGGTCAAATTAACCGCATTGCTGGAGCCAACGATAGTGAGATAGGCCAGCACCACAAACCACCATCCTAGCTGTGGCATAAAATCTTTAAAAAAAGGCACAATCAGACGGGTTTCATCAGGTGATTGAGCTGAATTAAACAAATAAAAAGCGACTATAAAAGCGACTACAGATTGCCAAAAGTATTTCCAACGCGCAATGAGCCCATCTGAGTTTTTCCGAATGACCTTATAATAATCGTCCATAAAACCAATCAATCCAAAGCTCAGTAAGACAAACATATTAATGAGCACGTAGCGATTTTGTAGGTCACACCAACACCCCACCCCAACAACAATACTAATTAATATCATGACTCCACCCATCGTAGGTGTGCCTGATTTATCTAGATGAGATTCTGGACCATCTTGACGCACAACCTGGCCAATCTGCATGACTTGCAAATATCGAATGGCTTTGGGCCCAAACCAAAGGCTAAAAGCCAATGCTGTCAGTAAACCTAAAATGGCGCGAAATGTGACATAAGAAAAGACATGAAAACCACTGTAATACTGTGCTATCAAATCGGTTAAATACACTAACATGATTGATTGTCCTTTTGGTTAAGCATGTTTTCTAGCGCCAACACCACGCGCTCCATATGAGCACCTCGAGAACCTTTAACTAGAATATTCACATGTTTAGAGTCACACAATTGCTGTTGCAAAGCATTGCATAGTGGTGGCAATTCGTAATAGTGGTGGTGATTAGAACCAAATGCAGCTGACGTTGCTGCGCTCAACTGACCTAAGGTAAAGACCTGATCTAAGTTTTTTTGCAAAGCGTATGTACCCAAATGCTGATGCCAATTTTTTGTATCCGCACCCATTTCAGCCAAGTCACCTAACACCAACCATTTAAACCCTTCTGTCTCAGACAACCAATCTATTGCTGCCTCAACCGACTTTGGAGACGCATTGTATGTGTCATCAACCAGCACGACGTTAGCATACTGGTGCAGTTGCATTCTTCCCTTTACGCCAGTGACCAATTGAATGCCTTGTGCAATTTTGCTTACATCAACCCCCTGTGCATGTGCCATCGCCGCGGCAGCAAGCGCATTGTGTACTTGATGACGTCCAGCTAACTTTAGCTGAACCATTTCAGATCTTTCATCAATGTTTAAATTGAAACGGTAACAACCCATCGCATTCTTTTGCAGTTCAGTTGCATAAACATCGGCGACTTCTTGAGCTGAAAAAAAGATTTGTTGACAGTGTTCTGAACGCTGTGACAACAAATCTGCAAAAGCATCGTCTCGATTTACCACTGCAAAGCCATTCGGTTTAATATGCTGATAAATCTCTGACTTAGCTTCTGCGATTCCTTCTATTGAACCAAAACCTTCTAGATGGGCGGGAGCAATGTTATTAACCAACGCAACATCAGGTTCAATTAAACCAGATGTATAATCAATTTCACCTTGATGGTTAGCGCCGAGTTCTAAAACAGCATATTCATGATGCGCTTCTAAACCTAACAAGGTTAGGGGCACACCAATATGGTTGTTAAAATTACCTTGTGTCATATGTACTTGACCTTGAAATGACATGATCTGCCCTAAAATTTCTTTAACAGTGGTTTTACCACAGCTGCCGGTCAAAGCGAAACACCAAGGGTTTACTTTTTGTTTAATGTAACCGGCTAAAGCCCCCAAAGCTTTCGTTGTATCTGCAACCACTAGCACCGATACATGTGGAGGATGAGGCACTTTTTTTTCAGACAAAATGACAGTTGCTCCTCGGGCCATTGCATCCGCAATATAATCATGACCATCCAGTCGCTTGCCAACCAGCGCAATAAACATACCCTTTTTTTGTAGTGTTCGGGTATCGGTACTCACGCTTGAAATACATTGGGCGATGCCATACAGGCGCCCAGACAACACATCGGCTAAGTTGTTTAATGCTATCGGTATCATAAAGCCTCCGCAACTAATTTGCTGACAAAATGACGTTCGTCATACGGCTGGCGAACCCCCATCACGTCTTGATACAGTTCATGACCTTTGCCAGCCACCAGCACAACGTCTTCTGCAGAAGATTGTTCGATCACTTTGGCAATAGCCTGCTGTCGATCTACCTCTATTATCACTTGATCTTGATGAGTCATGCCTTGCTGCATCTGCATGATAATCTCTTGAATAGATTCAGTTCGTGGGTTGTCAGCCGTCAGGCAGACCACATCTGCATGTTCTTGCGCTATACGCGCCATCACGGGTCGCTTAAAGACATCTCGCTCTCCACCACAGCCAAATATACACCATAACTTTCCTTGACAATGCGCACGAATCGCTAATAAAGCTTGTTTTAAGGCATCTGGTGTATGCGCATAGTCCACCACAACCATGGGTTGATTAGGCGCCTTAAATCGTTCCATGCGACCAGCAATCGGCTGCAACGCAGCCACACAATCTAACATCAAGTTCATATCATAACCAAGACAATGTAAACTCGCTAATGCTGCCATTAGATTGGATAAGTTAAATGCCCCTAATAAAGTTGTATACACCTGTCGTTGACTGCCGGGCCAATGAAAAAAAGCCATCACACCTGTCTCACTATACACAACATCAGTCATATAATAATCTGCGGTCGTCTTCATACTATAGCTTTTACTGGTTGCACTGGGATACTGCGCCAGCCAATTCATTCCAATTGGATCATCAATATTAAAAATTCGATATTTAACACTGGGCATATCAAAAAGGCGTCTTTTTGCCAGAGCGTAGTTATGCATATTGCCATGATAATCTAAATGGTCATGTGTCAAATTTGTAAAAACAGCAACGTTGATATCTATGCCATGTACTCGTTTTTGTACTAAGCCATGGGAAGACACCTCTAATGCAGCTAACCGAGCACCTCGCCGATGATATTCTTGTAGTGAACGAGCCAATGTAATCGAATCAGAGGTTGTGTTTTTAGATGATTGTATATCGCCCCATAGACCATTCCCGACCGTCCCTAGAATAGCAGCAGGCTCACCCATTAAATGGGTTAACTGTGCCAACAGATGCGTTACTGAGGTCTTGCCATTGGTTCCAGTGACGCCAACTAAATTTAAGTCTGCAACAGGATAAGAGTAAGCAGCATGCGCTATCTGACCGATGTGGCCACATAAGTCAAAAAAATAAACCACTGGACACTCATCGCCTAATATCATTCCGTGACGCGTTGGATCAGCCGTATGGCATAGAACTGCGGCTGCCCCATTCTTTTTTGCCTGCTCAATAAATTGTCGACCGTCGCATTGATGCCCCAACAAAGCAATAAAAAGATCCCCATGTTGTATTTCTCGACTGTCCTGACATAAGGCTTGAAAAGGTATAGGTGGTGCCTCAAACCAAGGGGACAGTAGATCATGCAACGTATTCATAACTTCACCTCTTAACTAATTCACTGTGACCAACTTCTTTGACTGTTGATTGACACCATCCCCTAATGGAATGGATTGTATAGCGTTTTTCTGATAATGAGATTGTGGCACATTTAATAACTGTAAAACCCCTGTCATCACTTTTGCAAAAACAGGAGCAGCGACGTCACCACCATAATAATGATCGCCTTTGGGATCATTGATGACGACTCCAATCGCAACTTGCGGTTTTTTATAGGGCGCTACACCCGCAAAAGAAACCACATAATCATCACCATAGCCGCCTGCAACGGCTTTGCGCGATGTGCCTGTTTTGCCGGCGACTTGATAACCTTCAACATGGCCTTGCCTTGCCGTACCATCGACGTCCGTGGTGTTAAGCAGCATCGAGAGCACACTATCTGCCGCTTTGGCTGAGACAACTTGTCGGCCTAGTACCGGAGAACGCGATTGCTTCGTAATGCTTAGTGGCATCATTACACCGTGATTCGCTAATGTAGCATACATTCTAGTTAGCTGTAATGCTGTCATCGTAAAACCATAGCCAAAGGATAGCGTCGAATGCTCTAATTTAGACCAGCGTGAACGCGTATCTAGCTGACCCGCCGCTTCCCCAAGCAACCTAAGCTCACTCGTTTCCCCTAATCCTAAGGCACTATAAACGCTTAAAAGCTCCTGTACCGGCATTGAAAGAGCAACCTTCGTAACCCCCACATTACTCGATTTTTTTAAAATAGTCGCTAGATCAATTTCACCGTAATTACGGTGATCTTTAATCAATTTATGTCCAACCCGTAAATAGCCGGGTGAGACATCTATCTTCGACATGGGTAAAATAGCTCCGGTTTCCAAACCAGCTAGAAGAACAAATGGCTTGATCACAGAACCAGGCTCATACGCATCGGCAATGGCTCGATTGCGCATGCGGTAACTTTGACGCTGCTTAGGATCATTCGGATTATATGAAGGGGCATTAGCCATCGCTAAAATTTCACCTGTTTGCACATCCAAAACAACCACGGAACCTGAGGTTGCTTGGTGCAACTTCATCGCTTTCTTTAATTCCAGATAAGCTAATGCTTGAATCCGCTGATCTAGGCTTAATTCAATATGATGTGGTTGCTGACCCGCTTGCGTGACCTGAAGATGCTCAACAACTTGACCATCTCGCGCTTTTCGAACATGTTGTTGTGTCGGCGTTGTTACTAAGCTAGCATCAAAGTACTTTTCAAGTCCTTCAATTCCTCGATCATCTATGTTGGTGATCCCAAGCAGTGGGGCATTGACTTCGCCACTTGGATAAAAGCGCTTTGATTCAGATTTAAAATAAACCCCTTGAATGTTCATTGCTTTAATATCATCCGCAATAGATGGCAGAACTTGACGCTTAAGATAGAGATATCGCTTATCTGAATTGGCTTGAATACGACTAACCAATTCATCCATATTTAACTCCAGTAAGCGAGCCACTTTCTTCCATGTTTGCAATCGCTGCAAGCTTTGAGTTTGCTTAATTTTCTTAGGATCGACCCAAATCGAACGCAAGGGAACACTGGCAGCTAGAATTTCGCCATGGCGATCCAAAATTAAACCGCGCTGACTTTCATGAGCGACCAAACGCAGGGTTCGCATATCGTTCTGCTGACGCAATATTTCAGGATGCCAGACTTGTAGATTGAACGCACGCATCAATAAAATCAGGCTTAAAATAGAAAAAATCCCAAATAAAAGCCAAAAGCGCCACTTGATAACTTGAACAGGAATGCACCTTCTATTCAAATCTGTCATGGTTCGAGCACCACCCGCTCATGCTGTGGCGGCAAACGAAACATCTGTAGATGCTGGCGCGCTAAAGACTCTATCCGATGATGCTCTGATTGGGTTTGCTCTTCCAGTAACAAATGATGCCATTGCACCTGCATCTGATCTTTTTCTAAAAGCAATCGATCCAATACATCTGTCGCTTGTCGATTTATCAAGCTGACATACACAATACCTAGTGCATGCAACATCAGCAACATTCCAAAGCAGATTAGCCACTTGTAACGGCCGCAATCA
>JADHND010000039.1 GCA_016779685.1 Shewanellaceae bacterium
CAGGAAGAATTTGCCACGCAAGAAACCTTGCTAACATGGTGTACAGATCCCATTGCGATTCGTAAACCACAGGTTCAAGGGCTACGCGTAGAGCTGTTAGACAACCCATCCAATTTGCAAGTGTGGATTGAGCCTACTTAAAACAATGAGATCGATCTATCTAGTGAGTTAACGGCGAAGTGGGTGCCCTGCACCACACCTAAGGCAAAAAAGCCCGCCGCTACATCATCCACCATGATACCTAAACCGCCAGCTACGCGCTTATCTAAGAAAGAAATCGGCCAAGGCTTCAAGATATCAAAAAATCGAAACGCAGCGAATGCTAGCAGAATCCAAAACAAGCCTAACGGTAATCCTATACCTGCGATCATCAACCCGACAAATTCATCCCAAACAATTGCAGGGTGATCATGCACGCCCAACTTGTTCGCAGCACGCTCACAGATATAGACGCCTAGCACGAACGCAATCACAGTCCACATAAGATACCAAGGCCATGTCAGCACATTCATTAGAGCTACAAGTGGCAGCGCGGCTAAAGTTCCAAAGGTACCTGGCGCTTTCGGCGCCAGACCTGAACCAAAACCCAATGCGATTAAATCAATGGGCTCAGCCAAACTTAGCTTCGTCAACACGCTAGGTTGTGAAGCTGACTTTCCGGCTGCAAAAGCCGGCTTCTCTAGCTCTAATTGCTCTTCGGTCATAAATCAATATCTACGATGTAAAGTGTTGAAAGACTGCATCCGATTGCGCTTCCCATGGCTGTCCTTGCCAGCGATATGCCACATCTGGTTGGCGTTTAACCTGGCCTATACAAGTCACAGGCACCCTTAAGTCTTTAACGGCAGATTCCAAAATAGATTTACGATGAACTGGAATGGTAAACAGCAACTCGTAGTCTTCCCCTCCATAAAGAGCGTATTCTAGCGCTTGTTGCATGGGCATTTTTTGCTGCATCACGGTGGATAAAGGTAACTGTTCCAAGGTAATCAAAGCACCGACACCTGACGCCATCATCAGCTGCGCTGCATCGGTCATGAGGCCATCCGAAATATCTGTACAACTTGAAGCATGGTGGCGCAAAATTTGGCCTAATCGAACCCGAGGCTGGGTGTGATAATGATGTTCAATAGCCCAAGCATCCGATACCACCCGCTGGGACGATGTCTGCGTCAAGCTGTGTAATGCCAAAGCAGCATCGCCTAAGGTGCCACTAACATACAACCAATCCCCTACTTGAGCGCCCGTTCGACGCAGCGCTTGCCCTTTAGGCAACAGACCATGAACGGTTAAGGAAAGTACTTTCAAGGGCGCAGTGGTGGTATCACCACCTATGAGTTGGATGCCATAATAATCGGCCATATCAAATAAACTGAGGCTAAATGCATCGAGCCAATTCGCATCCGCTTTCGGCAAACTGAGCGACAACGTCATCCAAGCAGGTTCTGCGCCCATGGCAGCTAGATCGGATAAATTACTGGCAACCAGCTTATGCGCAATCGCTGCCGCGGGCGCATCGCTTAAAAAATGCACTCCTTCAATCATGGTATCACATGAAATCGCAATTTCAGTATCAGGTGTCGGTTTCACAACCGCACAATCGTCTCCAATAGGGAGTAAAACATCATGACGTTGACGGTTTTTGACAAAATAACGCTCAATAATTTCGTTTTCTTGCATGGGAAGCTATATCCTTAGTCTCAGCAAAATATGAAGATGTACAGGTAATGACATCGGACTACTAAACGAGACATCTGTGTCTGCGGCTGTGAGCGGAGCTGAACCATGACTTCTTTTCACAGCCTACAATCAGGCGTCCATGCTCTTAATTTCGGGAACGGATATCCGAATTTGCGCCATCATGTACAAACTTATCCAGCACGCCATTGATGTATTTATGGCTCTCGGATGCACCAAAAGCTTTCGCCAACTCAATGGCTTCATTCATAACCACTTTCATGGGAACTTCATGATGATAACGTAACTCAAAAATACTCAAGCGCAAAATAGCTTTTTCAATTGGATCAAGTGTTTGCACTTGTCGGTCTAAAAAAGGTTCAATTAAGCTGTCTAGCTTAGAGGCATGACTGGCAACCCCGGCAAACAGTTGTCGAAAATAATCTATATCGACGCCCTTGATGCATTGCTCACTCAGAAAATCCTTTTCAATATCAATAATGGAATTTTTACTTAATTGCCAAGAATAAATAGCCTGTAAGGCCATACGGCGGGCTTTACGACGCTCTGAGGGTTTCACACCAGCTCCTTTATATCAATCTGACGAACTATGTTGATCATTTCAAGTGTGCTTAAGGCCACTTCACTACCTTTGTTGCCAGCTTTACAGCCAGCACGTTCGACCGCTTGTTCTATGGTATCGGTCGTTAACACACCAAATCCAACTGGAATATGGTAGGTGGACATCACCCTGGCTAAACCTTGGCCACATTCACCAGCCACGTAATCAAAATGAGGCGTCTGGCCACGAATCACGGCACCTAAAGCAATAATGGCATCATACTGCTTTGTTTGTGCTAACTGGCTTGCAATCATGGGCAATTCATAAGCACCGGGCACACGTACCAACGTTATGTTTGCTTCCGCAACTTGGCCGATGCGTTTTAATGTATCTAGCGCACCATCGACTAAATTCTCTACCACAAAACTGTTAAATCTGGCGGCGATAACCGCAATTCGAGCATTTTTTGCTTCAACGGTTCCTTCAATAACAGACATTTTCATTCTCACCGTTCCTATGTATACGAAGTGGCGCGTATCATACCATATATCAGGGCGTATCTATACCGTTTTCTCTTTACCCCTCTGGATTCAGAGTGGCCAACTATTTGTCTTAACTCGCATCTGATATCCTGATTTCTGTCTGTTGTCGATAAGCAATTAAATCAGCAATAGAACCTATTTTTAAGCCATGTTGACGGGCAAATTGATGCAGTTCCGGTCGACGGGCCATCGTGCCATCTGGATTAAGGATCTCAACGATAACCGCAGCAGGCTCTAATCCAGCTAAGCGTGCCAAATCACAGCCAGCTTCGGTATGACCTGGACGTTCAAGTACGCCACCAGCACGGGCTTGAATGGGAAAAATATGCCCTGGCTGAACCAAATCTTCAGCCGTCGCATTGGGGGCGACCGCAGTTTGAATGGTATGCGCTCTGTCATAAACTGAAATACCGGTCGTGACGCCTTGCGCCGCCTCTATCGACACTGTAAAATTGGTCTGAAATCCAGCTTGGTTGTTTGTCACCATGAGCGGCAGTTGCAATTGCTGACACCGTAGTGGGGTTAATGTTAAACACACCAGGCCACGAGCATGCGTCACCATAAAGTTAATAGCCGCAGGCGTCACGTGGGTCGCCGCCATCACCAAATCGCCTTCGTTTTCCCTAGCTTCATCATCCAATAACACGACCATCTTGCCCTGCTGAATAGATTCAAGCAGCTCAGGCACATTATTAAAGCTCATAGATTCTCTCTTTATTCGTTCGATGCTTCACCGCAAAAATCGGAAACGCGTATCGCACCCGATCCGACGCTGATCCACACAATTTAAAGTGGGTATTTCATCCATCTGTGTCAACAATGGTAAATTCATTAAATGACGCGCATCAGCTCCCATCAGCTTCGGTGCTTGATACAAGATCAATTCATCCCAAAGATTTGACTGCCACAGCTCTCCAGCTAGAATCCCACCGGCTTCGACTAAGACTTCATTGAATTCCAATTCCCCTAACAGTTCCATCGCGGCCTCTAAGCAAAGATGCTGATTGATAACAGGTATTTGATAACAAGATACATGCTCGGCAAAGACATGTGTATACGGTTTTCCAGCAAGCAACACAACCTGTTGGCCTTGCTGAAACACAGCCCAATCGGGCGTAAGCATAGCTTGGGTATCTAAAATAACAGTCACGGGTTGCCGCTGGCGGCTGCCCTGGTCGATCACCTCAGCAAAGCGCACATTCATTTTCGGATTATCCAGTCGAATAGTCTGTGCCGTGGTTAATACAGCACAGGATTGCGCCCGCCATCGTTGCACATCCTCACGCGCCAATTCTCCCGTAATCCACTTGGAATCACCATTAGCCAACGCTATTTTGCCATCTAAAGAACAAGCCAACTTAAGGCGTATCCAAGGTGTTCCTTGTTCCATACGTTTGAAAAAACCTTGATTTAACGCGCGCGATTCGGTTGCTAAGATACCTACAGTTACCGCAATGCCCGCAGCTTCTAAGCGAGACACACTCTGACCCGCGACACAAGGATTCGAGTCCAGAGCTCCAATCACAACCCGAGTCACACCCGCTTGAAGCAACTTATCGAGACACGGCGGTGTTCTACCGGTATGACAGCAAGGTTCTAACGTCACATAACACGTTGCTCCCACAGCCTGAGAACCGGCCATGTGTAAGGCATTCACTTCTGCATGGGCGGCGCCCGCTCGGGCATGAAAGCCTTGACCAACGAGTTGCCCTTGTCGAACCAAAACACAACCAACCCGAGGATTGGGTTGCGTTGTATACACACCTTGCTCAGCTAAGCGCAGTGCCAACTGCATCCAGTGTTCATCTGCAGCCTGTACTGAATCAACAACCATAGATGAGGTTACTCTTTTGTCTCAGAAGTGACTCGAGTCTCTTCTGAAAGGGTTGCAATCATGTCGCCAAATTGAGAAATATCCTCAAAGGCACGGTAGACTGACGCAAAACGGACATAGGCCACATGATCTAAATGGAGCAGCTCTTCCATCACGAAGTGACCAAGGGTAACGGATGAAACTTCTTTGTCTCCAAGCGCCCGTACCCGCGCTTTAATTTTACGCAAAGTCTGATCTAAACAATCGGTTGTTATAGAGCGCTTTTCGCACGAGCGAGCGATGCCATCGCGGATTTTTTGATCATAAAACGACTGTCGGGAACCATCTTGCTTGATCACCCTTGGCATGGTCAACTCAGCGGTTTCATACGTCGTAAAGCGCTCGGCACAAGCAACACAAACGCGGCGCCGCCTAACCTGTTGGCCGTCATCATTCAATCTAGAATCGATGACTTTAGTGTCTTCTGCAAAACAAAAAGGGCAATGCATGTTCCTCTCCACATCAACCGAGGTCGCGAACACTGCAAGAGCGTCAGCAGCGATCTCATCTCATTTTTATCGTTGTTGAGAGGTGCTCCATCCAGCCGCACCCCATCTAAAACGTCTCATTTTTTATATATTTGCATACACGGGATAACGCGCACATAGTGCTAGCACATCTTCCTTGACCCGTACTCGTACGGCTAGGCTATCAATGTCATCCAAGACATCACAGATCCAGTGGGCAATTTTTTCAGATTCAGCTATTTGCATCCCACGTGTGGTGATGGCTGGGGTGCCAATACGCAAACCTGAGGTCACAAAAGGAGAACAGGGATCATTGGGAACTGAGTTTTTATTCACCGTAATATTGGCTTGGCCGAGAGCAGCATCGGCGGCCTTACCTGTTATGCCTTTGTCGATCAGATCGATGAGAAACAAATGGTTTTGCGTCCCTTTGGACACCACTTGATAGCCTCTGGCCATGATGACTTTCACCATCGCCTGCGCATTGCGTATCACTTGCTCTTGGTACAACTTGAAGCTTGGCTCCATCGCTTCTTTAAAAGCAACGGCTTTTGCAGCAATAACATGCATTAAAGGACCACCTTGGCCGCCAGGGAACACTGCTGAATTAAGTTTTTTGTACAGCCCTTCATCCTTTGCATTGGAAAGAATAATGCCACTACGTGGCCCTGCTAAAGTCTTATGGGTGGTTGAAGTAACAACGTGTGCATAGGGCAAGGGACTGGGATAAACACCAGCTGCTACCAAGCCAGAAACATGCGCCATATCCACCAACAAATATGCGCCTACCTCGTCCGCTATCTCACGAAACCTGGCCCAATCCAGAACCCCAGAGAAAGCACTGAATCCGGCAATAATCATTTTCGGCCGATGCTCGTGCGCTAAAGCCGCTACTGCTTTATAATCAATATCACCCGTCGCTGCATCGAGTCCATAGGCATACGCTTGATAAATTTTACCTGAAAAATTAACAGGTGATCCATGCGTTAAATGGCCACCCGCATCTAAACTCATCCCTAAAATCGTATCCCCTGCATCCAACAATGCTAGAAATGCGGCGCTGTTTGCTTGTGAACCTGAGTGGGGTTGCACATTGGCATACTCACATTGAAACAAGGCCTTAGCGCGCTCGATGGCCAACACTTCAACGTGGTCTACATGTTCACAACCACCGTAATAACGCTTAAACGGATAGCCCTCAGCGTATTTATTTGTTAAAACAGAACCTTGCGCAGCCATCACCCGGGAACTGGTATAATTTTCAGAGGCAATCAGTTCAATATGTTCTTCTTGTCGCTGCGCTTCACGCGCCATATGCTCGTATAATTCAGGGTCATATTCTGATAAGTGATTCGGTTGCTTCATGATATTTTCTCCCAGAGTATTCTCATTATCAGGCTGCTTTCAAACTATTTTAAAGTTTTTCTAATCAACTTCCTACTATAATTTGAAGCCAAGTTTAAAAAATTAATTTTTGTTGGCTGTATGCCATTGTTTTAAATTCTTAAAAGTTTAAAATAGGCACCTTATATACATTCTTAATCTCAGGTGAAAATATGGCTCAATTTGTCTTTAGTATGCTCCGGGTCAGTAAAATCGTTCCCCCTAATCAAAAAATTCTGAATAACATTTCGCTCAGTTTCTTTCCCGGTGCAAAAATTGGGGTGCTAGGCTTAAACGGCGCAGGTAAATCGACTCTCTTACGCATCATGGCAGGTGTTGATAAAGAGATTGATGGTGAAGCACGGCCTATGCCTGACTTAAAGATAGGCTATCTTCCACAAGAACCGACGCTCGATGAAACCAAAACGGTTCGAGAAACGATTGAAGAAGCCGTTGCTCCCGTCAAAAATGCCCTCGCTCGTCTCAATGATGTATATACACTGTATGCAGAGCCCGATGCTGATTTTGATGCGCTGGCTAAAGAGCAAGGTCAACTAGAAGCCATTATTCAAGCGCATGACGGTCATGCCTTGGAACAGCAACTGGAAAAAGCCGCTAATGCCCTACGCTTGCCCGATTGGAATCAACCGATTAAAGTTCTTTCCGGTGGTGAACGTCGACGGGTGGCTATTTGTCGCTTACTGCTTGAAAAACCCGATATGTTGTTGTTAGACGAACCCACCAACCACTTGGATGCTGAGTCGGTGGCTTGGCTAGAAAAATTCTTACATGACTATGAAGGCACTGTGGTCGCCATTACACACGATCGCTATTTCCTTGATAATGTGGCAGGCTGGATTTTAGAGCTTGACCGAGGTGAAGGTATTCCATGGGAAGGCAACTATTCGTCATGGCTAGCACAAAAAAATCAGCGTCTACAACAAGAGACATCTACTGAATCAGCGCGTCAAAAAAGCATTCAAAAAGAATTGGAGTGGGTACGCAGCAACACCAAAGGCCGTCATGCTAAAAGCAAGGCGAGAATGGCACGTTTCGAAGAACTAAACAGCAATGAACGCCAGAAAAGAAATGAAACCAATGAGATCTTTATTGTACCCGGTCAACGATTAGGTGATAAAGTGATTGAAGTGAACCAATTGTGCAAGTCATTCGGCGACCGAGTTCTCATTGATGATCTCAGCTTCTCCGTCCCTAAAGGTGCTATTGTCGGTATTATTGGCGCTAATGGCGCGGGTAAATCCACACTGTTTAAAATGTTGATGGGTCAAGAACAACCAGACTCGGGCACCATTGAATTAGGTGACAGTGTGGAAATGAGTTCTGTCGATCAATACCGGGATAGCATGGATGACAACAATACCGTCTGGCAAGAAATTTCTGATGGCCAAGACATCCTGCGCATTCAACAATTTGAAATTCCTTCACGAGCTTATGTAGGACGCTTTAACTTTAAAGGCACCGCACAACAGAAGCGTATTGGCTCTTTATCAGGTGGTGAGCGCAATCGCGTCCATCTAGCTAAATTACTTAAATCAGGCGGTAATGTTTTGCTCCTCGATGAACCTACCAACGATTTGGATGTAGAAACATTACGTGCTTTAGAAGAAGCTCTGTTGGAATTTCCAGGCTGTACTTTGGTCATTTCTCACGATCGCTGGTTCCTAGATCGAATTGCGACGCATATCTTAGATTATCGCGATGAAGGGCAAGTAAACTTCTACGAGGGCAATTACGAAGAATACACAACTTGGCTTAAACAAACCCAAGGCCAGAATGCACTAGAGCCGCATCGCTTAAAATACAAAAAAATCTCTTAACCACCACCAAATCAGCCGATCTTAATTTGAGATCGGCTGTGTTAAATTCTCTTCCATAAAATAATGAACCATGTCTTCATATTCAATTAAATCTTCGTCGGCAGGGATCTCGCCATCATACAGGCTGTATTCTAAATGCTGGAAATAAGCTTCTTTTACAAAAACATACGGATCCAGTGAACTCTCCAGTAGCGCTTCTGTTTTGATAAAAACAGCACGCTGATGAATGTTTTTAAGACCAGCTAAAGACAAAACCTGCCAAAATTGTAAATAATTGAAGGGGAAGTATAAGATCGGCACCGCCAAACTAAGCCCTATGTTAGCAGCACCTGCGCCGACATCTCTCGTTACTTTTGCACCTAAAGCTGGCACCATTAAGTAGGGTCCATTAGGTACCCCCCAATAACCCCATGTTTGCGCCAGATCTTCATGCTTCCGTTCTAATCCCATCGACTCCGCGACGTCGAAGAAACCTACAATACCCAAGGTTGAGTTGACTAAGAATCGCCCTAACGAGCGGAAAGAACCAGCCCATTTCCATTGTAGAATATGATTCCAAAAGCTAACTGGCTCATCGAGGTTCAACAAAAACTGATAGACTCTTTTTTGGACGACGTTAGGCAAGATAAAATCATAAGCGACCGCTGTCGGTCGCAAGATATATTGATCAAAATAGCGGTAGTTTAGATGCCAGAAAGATCGATTGATATCTTCATAAGGATCTCTTGGGTCTTCTTCTAAAAAAAATTCTTCGGACAATGGATCATCTGCTTCGGCACCCTCTTCAGCAGCGGCGCAAGGTGCTGAAAACACATTTATCAATAATATAAAATAAAAACATCTAGCAAGCGTCACGTATTTAACCATGCATTGATTCAGACTCAGTTTGTCGATTGAGTCGAATCAACAATTCTACTTCCGCCTGAGGCAATTCGCATTCGGCTACAATTTCTTCAATATCTGCACCCAAATCAACCATTTTAAGTGCTCTTGAATACATTTTTGCTTCCGGATCTTGTAAAGCTATTTCTTCCATCTGTAAGGACACCGTCTCGTAATGACGCTCTAATGTCAACACCCGTTGACCGACACTCATCAGACTGTTACGCAGTTCTTTAAGCTCATCATGCAATTGTTGGCGCTGTTTGTTTTGTTCTTTTAAAATCAAAGACATTGCATCATGTTTCTTATTTATTTTTTTAAATTTAATAAAAATCATCACGGCCATGCCCATAAATGCCAATAGAGCAGCTGTGTTTATCATCGTTATCACATCCCAAACATGCCATATCATCACAGTTCTGCATACTCCTGCCAATTTTCGTCCGCTAAGAGCTTCGCTAAATCCAACAAAATGAGCAAGACATTATCTTTATTACAAACCCCTTTAACAAAACGACCACTGCCTTCATCACCAATATTAGGACCTGGATCAATTTCTGAAGCGCGCAAGTAAACCACTTCTGCAACAGCATCAACCAACATCCCAACAACTTGTTGATTATACTCAACAATGACGATTCTTGTATTGTCATCAATTTCAATCGATGCGAGGCCAAAACGCAAGCGAGTGTCCATCACTGTAACCACATTGCCCCGCAAATTGATAATACCTACCACATAGACAGGTGATCCGGGCACAGGCGCAATCTCAGTGTAACGCAGGACTTCCTGCACATCCATAACATTGATACCGTAGGTTTCATTATCCAAACAAAACGTAACCCACTGTAATACTTCATCGTCTTTTTCTACCAACAACGAATTTTTATTCTCACCCATAATAAACTCCGCTAGTGTATTTCCTTTTTAAAGCTGCCCATCAAGCATTTGTGTTAATATTTGAACGTGTAACACAACCAGTTTCTTATCTCGTATGATACCTGCCAACCAAGGTCTTAGGCCAACTTTTTCACGCCACACGACATCAATCTTGTTAAACATCTCGCCTTCTTGATAACTTTCGCAAGCTAAGCCCCAGTTGCTGTTTTTTAATTTCAAGATATATTGATAGTTTAGACTGTCTTTTATCATATCGTTAAATTTATCGCCCATAAACCATTCGCTTGAGTCCACAACATAAACAATACCGGTGTGCTCATTGTTTGATTCCATGCCTAACAACCAAGATGGCTCCGATTGTTGGCTGTCTATAAAGCCCTCAAATTTCATCGAACAATCGACTTCAGTGGCTGGAATAACGTAAAAAACACCGCCAGATTCCATCAACCAGCACTCAAAAGTATCTGGTAAGGCATCTTGTAACGGCTGCTCCAAAAGACCCATGAAATCGCTTATAGGAACCGGGTCTTTATCAGAAACATGAAAATCCTCCGAGGAGGATTTTTCATCTTCAAGCGATAACAATTCAGTAGCAGAGGCCTGCTCCGAAAATTTGTTTATCTCTTCGATCTCTTCTTCGCCGCCTTGCGTCTGGCTGGCTTCTTCTTGGTCGCTGCTACTTTTTTCGCTTTGCGTTTCGCTGCTGCGGCTTTGCGTTTCGCTGCTGCGGCTGCTTTCTTCTTCGCTACGGCTGCTTTCTTCTTCGCTGCTGCTGCTCTTTTCTTGACCTGAGCTGCTTTGCGTTTCTCCACTGCTGCCTTTTTCTTGGCTGCTGCCGCTTCTCTGCGCTTCGCTACTGCTGCTTTGCGCTTCTCCGCTGCTGCATATTT
>JADHND010000040.1 GCA_016779685.1 Shewanellaceae bacterium
ACAACGAAAGGAGTTCGTGAAATGGTTTACTGAATATATGGTTACAAACTATGCTCAAATTTTTGCGGGCTACAAAGAACAAGATGTAAAAGTTGAAGCGGCCAAAAAAGTGACCGATGCTAAAGTTGTCTCGATAAATGTGAAGATTATCGATCCCGAGCGTCCACCTATTAACATTCAATTCAAAGTTAGAAAAACGAAAAAGAAACAGTGGCGAGTTTATGACTTAGTCGCAGAAAATATCAGTGTCTTGGTGTCAAAGCAAGCCGAAATTAATCAATTGATCCGTAAAGAAAAAGGCAATTTAGACTCTGTTATCAGTTTACTGAAAGAGAAATCGAAGATGCCGATCAATCTAAAGAAACGTTAACCTAAAGGAACCTATCTGGATGAAAGCGTTTCAAGTCAATACGGCAGGCGATAGCCTGAAGTTAGTGGGCCATTTGGATTTCGCGCAGGTTGCTCAATTGAGTCAGCAACCCCAATTCGGTTTACGAACCGACATTAAAACGATAGATTTGTCTGATTTGTCATATATTGACAGCGCAGGTATTTCATTATTACTAGAATGGTATAAAATAGCGCAACAAGCAGGTAATATCTTGCAATTCATCCAAGCAAACCAGCAGATAAAGCAATTGATTGAATTGTATGATTTAGACTTTTTAGGTTGTTAAAGTGGTTGATATTGAAAAAATTAAAGCGTGCTTACTGGCCGCAGACTTTACTGAAGTGTATGTTCGAAGTGAGGGATCTCACTATGAAATCATCGTGGTAGGTGATGTGTTTCAAGATCTGAGATTGGTCCAGCAGCAACAAATGGTTTATGCACCGATTCAGCAATTTATTGCAACAGGCGAGTTACATGCTATTACGATTAAAACCTTTACCATGGCTCAATGGCGAAGAGATAAGATGTTGCATATCCATGCATTCAAGTGAGATTTAAATGAACAAATTAAAAATTACCCCCACGCAGGCCTTGCGCGGAGACGTCTGCATTTCAGGCGCTAAAAACGCTGCGCTGCCTATTTTAATGTCGTCTATTCTGGCCGATACGCCCTCTGAGTTTACCAATGTACCCTCTTTGCTGGATGTTCAGACCACGGCGGATTTATTAAGATGTCTCGGGGCGACGGTACATCAGAATCAAGATCAGGTCAGTATCGATCCTGGCAACATTCAACTGTATCGAGCGCCATATGAGTTGGTGAAAACCATGCGAGCATCTATTTTGGTGTTAGGCCCGTTGCTGGCTAAGTTTGGTTATGCTGAAGTGTCGTTACCCGGCGGCTGTGCGATTGGCGCTCGTCCGGTTAATTTGCATACCCATGGTTTGCAGCTTATGGGGGCGAGTATAGAAGTTAGCCAAGGCTATATCAAAGCGCGGATCTCAGGTCGATTACAAGGCGCTCACATTTTTATGGATACGGTCAGTGTGACGGGTACTGAAAATATCATGATGGCCGCAACCTTAGCAGAAGGTGAAACCGTGATTGAAAATGCGGCACGAGAACCTGAGGTGGTTGATTTAGCCAACTGTTTAACAGCGATGGGCGCTCAAATTGAAGGTGCTGGCACCGACGTGATTCGGATTCAAGGTGTACCTCAATTGCAAGGGGTGCGTTACCGAGTGATGCCTGATCGGATTGAAACAGGTACCTATCTGGTTGCGGCGGCGGTCACGCGTGGCCGAGTTCGGTGTACTCAGACTTCACCTAAACTGTTGGAAGCAGTTTTGTGTAAACTGGAAGAAGCGGGTGCGACGATAACCCATGGTGAGGATTGGATAGAGCTGGACATGGCAGGGCAACGTCCCCGAGCAGTTAACATCACCACAGCACCCTATCCAGGGTTACCAACGGATATGCAAGCTCAATTTTGTGTCCTAAACACGGTTGCAGAAGGAGTAGGCTGCCTTCGTGAAACTATTTTTGAAAATCGTTACATGCATGTGCCAGAGTTGGCACGCATGGGCGCAGATATTGAACTAGAAGGAAATACATGCGTGGTTCGCGGGCAAGCGAAGTTGTTTGGCGCTCAAGTGATGGCGACCGATTTGCGTGCCTCTGCCAGTTTAGTCATCGCAGCGTTGGCATCGGAAGGCGTTTCTTATGTTGATCGGATTTACCATCTGGATCGAGGATATGAGCAAATTGAGGCTAAATTGAACAGCCTTGGAGCACAGATTGAACGCGTGTCTGTGATGCAGCCACGCGCCGAACTCATCCACGCCTAAACTCTGTTCTTTTATTCGATGTTAAGCGCCGCTCTGTTGTTCACAGCGGCGCTTTTGATTAACGCAAAACCAAGTAAAAAGGTTGGTGATTGCGTTCTACTTTTAGGGCAAAAGCGGTTTGGTTTTCTTGTAGAAGCTCATTGAGTGTCTTTATGTTATTGGTGAGATGACGATTGACCCCAATGATGATGTCGCCAGATTTGAGTCCATTCATGAAAGCGGGGCTTTTGGGAGAAATTTTGACCACCATAATTCCATTTTGATGATTTTTAAAAGTGGCTCCTGTCAGCCCAGGATGAATAGACGATTGATAATTGAGTTTGGTTGACACATTCATGAGCTTAACGCTAAACTTCTTTATCTGGCCATCACGAATGATGCCCAAAGTGACTTCCTTGCCAGCGCCTAAAGTTGAGATGGTTGCTCTCAGATTGCCATAACTTTTAACGGGATGACTGTCTAATTTCACAATGATATCGCCAACCTCAATACCAGCGGCTTGAGCGGCACCGTTTTCAATGACTTTTTCTATAAAAACGCCATCTTTATTTTTTAGCCCAAATGCTTCTGCCAGTTTGATGGTTAAATTGCGGCCTTTAATTCCAAGCAAGCCACGGCGAGCGTGACCATATTTAATGATTTGTGGGATCAAGTTATTGGCCATGTTAATTGGTATTGCAAAGCCAATGCCGACATTACCACCACCCTGATTGACGATTGCCGTGTTGATGCCAATGAGTTCACCCCGCATGTTAATTAAAGCTCCACCTGAATTACCACGATTAATAGCGGCATCGGTTTGTATGAAATTTTCTAGATGTTTGATGCCTAAATCACTGCGTCCGAGGGCACTGATAATACCAGATGTCACCGTTTGTCCTAGATTGAATGGGTTGCCGATTGCGACCACAAAGTCACCGACCTCAATGTTGTTTGAGTCCGCTTTTTTGATTTCTGTGAGGTTGTCTGTTTTAATTTGTAACAGCGCTAGATCAGCCAGTTCATCTGATCCTATCAACTTAGCTTCTACTTTACGACCATCATGCAATCCAACAATAATTTTATAGGATTGTTGGATGACATGGTGGTTGGTAATGATATAACCATTTTTAGCATCGATGATAACGCCAGAGCCGATTCCTTGAAAAGGCTGTTCTTGTACGGCTTGGTGTTCCGATCCAAATAAGTACTTATGCATATCGGGTACTTCGGTTTTAGCTCTGCCTAATATTTGCAGCGATACCACAGCTGGTGTGGCTTTTTTTAAAATTGGAGCCAGACTTGGGAAAGGCTGCTCATTTATTTGGTTGGGAAGAGCAGCGAATACATTGTGCGCCGACAACAATTGGATGGCAAGCAAACATAAGCCCGAGAGTAGGTTGTAGTTAAGCGGTAACCATTTCATGAGATACCCTCTATCCATATTGATATATAAAAGTCGATGCATTGCTAAAGTATAGTCAAAGCGAAGGTTTATTCCTTAGTAAATACCTTTTCTTTTTCGCCTTTAATAATTTGCTGTGAACCTTTCACCCAATCTTTAGGTGGGGTTTGCCAAGTATCTAAGCTGCTCACTATCGTTTCATTTGGGATTGCTAGAGGAATCGCTTGTGATTCTCTTAAATTTTCAGTTTGTGCTAACCACTCTTGATTGAGTTGATTAAAACTGTGATTGGTTTGTTCGAGCAAATCAGATATCTTATGAATGTGTTCCGTGGTTTCTTCGGACAGTTGGTTGAGTTGAGATTGTGTAACCAGCAGTTTCTGTTGCAGTTGTTTGTTACTGGCGTTGCGATTCAGTCCCGCATAGAGTCCGATACCACAAGCAATTCCGATCAGGAAGGAGCTGATAAAGTAAACAAAATCCATGATCTTTCCTTGAGTTTTATGATTATTTAAATTCGAGAACTTCATAGTGCCTGTAAAAGATAATATAATTTATCTTCGACGAAAGCAACAAAGGACAAGGAATCTACGTTTTGATTAACCACTCGCCTAAAGAACAATATCAATTGGATATAGAGAATAACATATTGATGCCCGATCTATCTCAAGCCAGAGCCATTGACATCTTGCAGCATCTCTATGAAAATTTGACGGTGGCCACACCTCAATCATGGTGGCAACGTCTGTTTATCTCCAAACCTGCGCCTTTAGGCTTGTATTTATGGGGTGGTGTGGGACGTGGCAAAACCTATCTCATCGATGTTTTTTTTGACACTTTGCCCTTTCATACTAAATTACGATCGCATTTTCATCATTTTATGAATGATGTGCATGATGAGTTAAAGCAATTAAAAGGGACATCCGACCCTTTAATCCAACTTGCGAAAAACTACGCTAAACGCTACCGTATTATTTGCTTTGATGAGTTTTTTGTATCGGATATTGCCGATGCAATGATTTTAGGTACCTTAATTAAGGCGTTAATGGAGCGTGGAGTGGTGTTTGTCGCTACGTCAAATATTGAGCCCGATGATCTTTATAAGAATGGATTACAGCGAGCGCGCTTTTTACCTGTCATAGAACAAATAAAGACCCATTGTGATGTCTATCATTTAGATTCTACGACTGATTATCGTTTGCGAATGCTTGAACAAGCTGAAATTTACCATTCTCCATTGGACGTAAAAGCACACGAACAATTGCATGCTTATTTTCATACACTTAGTCATGACGTTTTACTTACAAAAAATCCTATCGATATTCATGGCCGATCGGTGGAGGTGTTGCTCAGAACCGAAGATATTGTGCTGATAAATTTCAAACAAATGTGCGATAAGCCCCGTTCGCATCGTGATTATATTGAAATTGCTCAAATGTTTCACACCGTGTTGCTTGATGAAGTCGCGCAAATGGGGGCACAATTAACGGGTGACGATGTAGCGCGGCGTTTCATTGCCATGATAGATGAGTTTTATGAGCGTAATGTTAAGTTAATTATGGCAGCCGCGGTGCCGATTGAGTCGCTGTACCAAGAAGGGGGCCTCTCCTTTGAGTTTAAACGCTGTATTTCGCGTATCATTGAAATGCAGTCTTTTCATTACTTGGCCCTAGAGCATCGTCCTTGAACAAAAAAAGCCGTAAAATACTTATATTAAGGGGTTTAAACTAGTGATTTTCGGTTTTAAATGGGTTAAAATGAACGACATGCCCGCGTTTTGTCATTAAGACAAGGTTCACAACCTATCTTATTTGACCATATCAGATAATTAGGTTCATTCGAAGGGATGCCTATGCGTCAACAAATTCGTTGAAATACGTCGGCATCGCTGTATGTATTTCATAAGCAACATTTTAGAATGGGTTTTATAGCATGAAAACTTTTACTGCTAAAGCAGATAGCGTCAAGCGTGATTGGTACGTGGTTGATGCTGAAGGTAAAACACTTGGTCGTTTTGCGACTGAAATAGCACGTCGTTTACGCGGCAAGCATAAGCCAGAGTACACACCGCATGTTGATACCGGTGATTACATTGTTGTGATCAACGCCGAAAAGATTGCGGTAACTGGCAATAAAGCTAAAGACAAAAAATATTATTCGCACACCGGCTATATCGGTGGTATCAAGGAAATCACTTTTGAGAAGTTATTAGCTCAACAACCTGAGTTGGTTTTGCAAAAAGCCGTCAAAGGTATGTTGCCTAAAGGACCTCTTGGGCGTGATATGTTCCGTAAGTTGAAGGTGTATGCAGGTACTCAGCATCAGCATGCCGCTCAACAACCTCAAGTTCTTGATATTTAAGGAGACGATTCATATGGCTGACAATCAATATTATGGCACAGGTCGTCGCAAGAGCTCAACGGCACGTGTTTTCCTTAAAAAAGGAACTGGTAACATCGAAATCAACCGTCGTTCATTAGACGTCTACTTCGGCCGCGATACAGCGCGGATGGTCGTAAGACAACCTCTTGAGTTGGTTGAACTGCTTGAAAAACTAGATGTATACGTCACGGTTGAGGGTGGTGGTACCACGGGTCAAGCGGGTGCTATTCGTCACGGTATTACACGCGCTTTGCTTGAATACGATGAGACACTTCGTCCTACATTGCGTAAAGCTGGTTTTGTTACTCGTGATGCGCGTCGCGTTGAACGTAAGAAAGTGGGTCTACGTAAAGCACGTCGTAAACCACAATTCAGTAAGCGTTAAGATTAAATTAATCTATCTGAAGTATAAAAAACCCTCGCTAACGTCGAGGGTTTTTTTATGCATGCTTATCTAAGCTAATATCTAGTTATATCGATTTGACACCATGAAAATCGCCCCTCCTTATTGTTAAACAAAAGTATTAATTTTAATTTAGTATTGTTTAATGAAAATTCTTGTTAACTTATATATAATATTTTGTTGAATAAGAAAATGAAAGCTTGCAGAAAACCAACAACAAGAGACTTGATTCTGTACCTCAAAGTTTTCAGATTATGACTGGAGAAAAATGGATGAGTAACGCGCCTATAGATATTGGACGTCGAAAATTTTTAACCACGACCACAGCAGTCGTTGGTGGCATTGGGATGGCTGCTACTGCCGTGCCATTTTTAAAATCTTGGAGTCCGAGTGCCAAGGCAAAAGCAGCCGGAGCACCCGTTGAAGTCGACATTTCTAAGATTGAATTAGGGCAGTTAATTCGGGTTGAGTGGCGTGGTAAACCTGTTTGGATTGTTCGACGTTCAGATGAGACTGTGAAGAGTCTGCAAGACACTGACGATCGGTTGCGTGATCCCAGTTCTGAAGAAGCGCAACAACCTTCTTATGCAACGAACGCTACACGTTCTATTAAACCTCAATTTTTAATCGCGGTTGGAATTTGTACCCACTTAGGTTGTTCACCAACATATTTGCCCGATTCATTTTCTGAACAAGTGGAAGGCGTACCTTCAGGGTTTTTCTGTCCATGTCATGGTTCTAAATTTGATATGGCAGGTCGGGTATTTGAAAATGTCCCTGCACCATTGAATTTGGTGATTCCACCGCATTATTATGTCAATGACAATACGGTCATGATTGGTGTAGAAAAAGGAGAGACATCATGAGTGGTTTATTAGATTGGGTAGAAGAACGTATTCCCTTAATGAAAACGTATAACAAGCACGTTGGGCAATACCCAGCGCCCAAAAATTTTAACTTTTGGTATTATTTTGGTTCACTTGCGATGTTGGTCTTGGTCAATCAGCTGTTAACGGGTTTTTGGTTGACTATGAATTATGTGCCCACTGCTGAAGGGGCCTTTGCTTCGATTGAATACATTATGCGAGACGTAGAATATGGCTGGTTGTTGCGGTATATGCATTCATCCGGCGCTTCGGCCTTTTTTATTGTGGTTTATTTACACATGACCCGCGCCTTGTTGTACGGCTCATATAAAAAACCACGTGAACTTCTGTGGATTTTCGGGGTCATTATCTTTTTGGTCTTGATGGCAGAAGCTTTTATGGGGTATTTGTTACCATGGGGACAAATGTCCTATTGGGGCGCGCAAGTGATTATTTCCTTATTTGGTGCAATTCCTATCATTGGTGATGACTTGACTCTGTGGATTCGAGGCGATTATGTGGTGTCGGGTGTGACCCTGACGCGTTTTTTTGCATTACATGTTGCCGTGTTGCCATTGGTTATTTGCTTGCTGGTTTTTTTACACATCGTTGCATTGCATGAAGTCGGTTCAAACAATCCTGATGGCGTGGAAATCAAACAGAACAAAGATGAAAATGGTTGGCCTGTCGATGCGATTCGTTTTCATCCATATTATACCGTGAAAGATTTGATCGGGGTTGCTGGCTTCTTGTTTTTGTTTTGTTATGTGATCTTTTTTGCCCCTGAGGGTGGCGGGTATTTTTTAGAAAGGCCAAATTTTGAAGCGGCGAATCCACTCAAAACACCGGAACATATTGCACCAGTATGGTATTTCACGGCGTTTTATGCGATGTTGCGAGCTGTACCTGATAAGCTTGGTGGTGTTATCGTGATGTTTGGCGCCATTTTAATTTTGTTCTTTCTCCCTTGGATTGATCGCTGTCAGGTGAAATCAATCCGCTATCGTCATTGGTATCATAAACTCAATTTGGCTCAATTTGGTGTGAGTTTCGTGATCTTGTCGATTTTGGGCGCCTTGCCGGCCACAACGCTCACAACCATCATGTCCCAGTTGTTTACGCTGTTGTATTTTGGGTTTTTTATGGCTTTATGGTGGTACAGTCCAACAGAAAAAACAAAACCAGTTCCAGAGAGGGTGATCTACAAATGAATAAATTCACTTTTTTGTTGTGGCTGCTGTTGCCTTGGAATGTTTTAGCTGCGTCTGTAGACGCTCCCTTTCAAGTTGAGCTTGATCTCAATGATCACGCATCGCTTGAAAGAGGTTTAAAAGTTTTTATGGAAAATTGCTCAGGCTGTCATGGAATGCAGTACCAAAGGTATAACCGGGTTGCAGAAGACCTTGGCATCACGCCGGAGGATATGAAAAACAAATATATGTTTGCTGATGTCAAAATTGGAGAGCATATGAAAAGTGCGATGCCACAAAAGGATTCTGCGATCTGGTTTGGTGCGCCGCCACCTGATTTAACCATGGTAGCTAGGGTGCGTGGTAACGATTGGATTTACAGCTATCTGAAATCTTTTTATGTGGATCCACTCCGCCCACTTGGCGTCAACAACCGACTGCTGCACAATGTGGCGATGCCACATGTACTCCAGCGATTCCAAGGAAAGCCCTTACCCGTTCGCGATGATAAGGGACGCGTGATTGGCACTGAAGCCATTGGTGGAGAGTTAACAGACGAAGAATACGATCAGATGATCAAAGATCTCACCGGTTTCTTAGCTTATTCTGCTGAGCCGATTCAAACCACGCGCAAGCGAATAGGTGTATGGGTGCTCTTTTATGTGGCTATTTTATTTGTCTTAGCCGTCTTCTTGAAGAGAGAATACTGGAAAGATGTGCAATAGTTTGTAAATCAGGGTAAAATAGCGACTGATTTTGAAGAGCCTGCTTCGGGCTCTTTGTCTTATTTATAAATTATCTTTTGGAGGGGTAGGTATGGCGGTTGCTACCAATAAGCGTTCGGTGATGACACTGTTTTCAGGTGCCAATGATTTACACAGTCATCAAGCTCGAATCGTTTTAGCGGAAAAAGGTGTAACGGTAGACGTGATTCAAGTTGAACCTGATTGTTTACCAGAAGAACTTGCCGAATTGAACCCTTATAATACAGTACCCACTTTGGTCGATAGAGAGCTAGTACTGTATAAATCTAGAATTATTATGGAGTATTTGGATGAGCGATTCCCGCATCCACCACTCATGCCAGTATATCCCGTTGCCCGTGGTAACAGTCGGCTAATGATGCATCGTATTGAGAAAGATTGGTATGCTTTGGTTGCTGAAATTCAACAAGGGCACAATCTGGATGTAAACCGGCAGCAGCTTAAAGAAGGTTTGTTGTCGATTGCACCTATCTTTAGCGATTCGTCCTATTTTATGAGTGAAGAATTTGGACTGATGGATTGCTATATTGCACCGTTGTTGTGGCGTTTACCGCAATTAAAAATCAGCCTAGATTCTGCCAGTGCAAAAAGTATCAATGATTATATGAAACGTGTGTTTGAGCGTGAGTCCTTTAAGTCATCGTTGACTGAAGCGGAGCGTGAAATTCGATTGGGATTAATTTTATGAGACAAATGACATCAAATCGCTCGTATTTGTTAAAAGCCTATTATGATTGGATCTCGGATAATCTGTTGACGCCTCATATTTTGGTCAATGCCGCCGAAACGGGCGTGCAAGTACCAACAGATTATGTGGGGAAAGATCAAATTATCTTGAACATCTTATCGTCTGCGGTCGCAGATTTAGATATCAACGAAAATGCAGTGAGCTTTCAGGCTCGTTTTAGTGGCGTTCCATTTGAGATCTACCTACCACTGACAGCCATTGTCGCTATTTATGCGCAAGAGAATGGTGTCGGGATGACTTTTTTTGACGAGGAACAACATTTAGAGCTAGACGATGATGCAGAGTTATTACAAGACTCAACACCCGCTAAGGATTCATCTAGTAAAACATCGCATTTACGCGTGATTAAATAGACGGTCTTGACCAAGCTTTTTATCGACGGCTTGGTCAGTGCGCTCTCCTACCTTCAATCCATACCTTGTAATTTATCTAACGTGCTCACCATGTGTTCAGCATCGACAAAACCAGTGATACGTAATTCAGTGGCTTCTTGTCCTGTTTTTGTGAACAACAAGAGCGTTGGCATGCCTGTGATGGCATATTGCTCTAAGATCTCACTATTGGTCTCGTTAATTTCGGTGACGTTGAGTCGCAACAACAGCATATCTTTAAAGCGAGCCTGTACTTCAGGGGCTGGAAAGGTCTTTTGCTCGAGTTCGCGACAGGCGACACACCACATAGCAAAGATATCGACTAGAACGGTTTGCTGGTTTTGTTGTGCTCGTTGGAGCTGGGTTTGAAGTCCGGCTAAGCTATTAATTTCAATAAAGGGACGATGTGGTGCATGAGCCTCATTTGGCTGGCGCCATAGATGTGCGGTTTGTTGGAACCAAAACACACTGGTTAACAGGGTGATGATCACAATGAGACTTGTTTTAAGCAGAGTTCTTGGGGCGGTATTGCGTTTAAAATAGCGCCAACATAGCCACGCA
>JADHND010000041.1 GCA_016779685.1 Shewanellaceae bacterium
AGCTGTTTCGCCTTCAAGTAAGGCATCATCTAGTGCGTCTTCAGCAGCTGTTTCGCCTTCAAGTAAGGCATCATCTAGCGCATCTTCAGCAGCTGTTTCGCCTTCAAGTAAGGCATCATCTAGCGCATCTTCAGCAGCTGTTTCGCCTTCAAGTAAGGCATCATCTAGTGCATCTTCAGCAGCTGTTTCGCCTTCAAGTAAGGCATCATCTAGTGCGTCTTCAGCAGCTGTTTCGCCTTCAAGTAAGGCATCATCTAGCGCATCTTCAGCAGCTGTTTCGCCTTCAAGTAAGGCATCATCTAGGGCATCTTCAGCAGCCGTTTCGCCTTCAAGTAAGGCATCATCTAGCGCATCTTCAGCAGTGGCTTCGCCTTCAAGTAAGGCATCATCTAGCACATCTTCAGCAGCTGTTTCACCTTCAAGTAAGACATCATCTAGTGCGTCTTCAGCAGTGGCTTCGACTTCAGGCAAGGCATCTTCCAGCGTATCTTCGCTTGCAGCTTCGACTTCAGGTTCAGGTTCAGGTAAGGCATCTTCTTGCGAATTTTTGGTAGCCGCTTCTGATAAGGCTTCATCACCTAAATCTAATTCGCTTACGGCCTCACTAGCTGTTTCAGCGTCGGCTTGTTCATTTAATGCGTCACCCCAATCAGCATCTGCACCAGCTTCTGCATCAGCTTGTTCATTTAATGCATCACCCCAATCAGCATCTGCACCAGCTTCTGCATCAGCTTGTTCATTTAATGCATCACCCCAATCAGCATCTGCATCAGCTTGTTCATTTAATGCATCACCCCAATCAGCATCTGCTTCTCCATCAGTCAGATCAACTTCATTAGGCGCTTCTTCCTCAGGTACATCTGCCGCTGTGGCAGCTGCTGCCGCTGTGGCTGCTGCAGCTGCGGCGGCAGCCGTCGCATCCCCATCATCTAGCTTAATCGTAGGCTCATCCACAGCTGGTTTGTCTTGATCAGTTGGTGTATCTTGCACCTCTTCAAAGCTGGTTTTCTTCATGCTAGGTTCTTTTTTCTTTTTCTTTTTATAATCAGCTGTATCACTGTTTTGAGGAATGTATTTCTCAGTCTCAGAGTTACGACGATAAATCCAACCAACAATCGGTAAAAAGATCAGCACTTCGATAAAAGCTAAAAACATCAGATAATAAGGATTGTTCAATATTTGAGTCCAAAAACCTTGAATTTTATCAACCAACAATTCATCTTCTGGTTCCACGGTTGCGACCGCAGTAGGTGTTTCAAGTGCTCGGTTACGCTCTTGCTCTAGTTTCTCTTTTAACGTCTTAATTTCATCTAATAAATTTTGTTTTTGTTTATCGGAAATTTTATACTTAGCCGCCATGCTCACAACTTCATTGTTAAAATTAGCTAAGCGTTCTTGCAAAGACTGATTTTCTAACGAAGATAACTCTAAGGTATCCTCAGCACGTACCAACTTTTCATTCAATTCATCGTTGCGAATTTGCTCGCGACGCAATGCTTTAAGTGCTTCAATATCATCAGCGGTGATACGTGTTAACTCAGAGTCTGTTTTAATAAAACCTGTGCCTGTCTCAGGCGTTTCAGGGAGTTGATCTAGGTTAGTAATGGTATTGGTTTCATCTGTAGAAACGGATGAGGGTGCTGTCTCAACAGGTTTAGCTTTTGGCTTGGGGGCGTGCATACGTTTCCAAGCCCGATAATCGTTCTTGGTTCGTGCATAGGCAATATCTGGTGAAATACTTTTCATATCAGCTATATCAGGCACAATGAGAACTTGACCAACTTCTAAGCTGTTGATGTTATTAGAAGCAAAGGCTTGAGGGTTGGCTCTGAACAGCGCTAACATCACCTGATACATACTTAAAGTTTTATCAGGTCGAACGGCTGAAGCAATCTTCCACAACGTATCTTTCGGTTCAGTAGGACCATATTCACTGACCACGCGACGTTGTTCACCACCCGGCCCAATGACTTTGACTGGTGCCGCTAACATCCATATCGGTAACAACAAAGTCAACAGCAGACCTAGTTTGTTCATCAGGAGTCCCAATTTCATATCTTTTCCTTTGCCCATAACATGACTTTGCTGTCTTCCTTCAACAAAGTGCCTAACGTTGCTAATCCTATTCCGGATGCCTCATTAAGCTAAACACGATTCAAAATAAACCGCTAACCAAAAAAATAAAGTTAAATGAAGGCACCAAATAACTTACAAGCAAAAAACTCGCCAATACAAAGTATTCATCTATTTTCGCAACTGACTTCTACTCATTTTAGCGTCAAAGCATAACCTTCACAGGATGACTGAACTGCTCCAGCTGTAGAACCAGACATATTCAGCAGCCCGTTATTTTATTTAAGAGCCCTTCGTTGGCGCCAACGTTGGTAGTCTCGAATTGAACGCATATATGCCTGATCCGGTGAAATGGTGCGTATCTGCGCCGGATCCGGAATCCGCAGCATCTGCCCGACTTCTAAGCTATTTAAATTATCGAATGAAAAGGCTTGGGGATTTGCCTGGAAAATAGCCAGCATGACTTGGTAAATCGTTAACGTCTTATCTCTGCTCGTTGCTTGCGCAATTTTCCAGAGCGTATCTTGTCGATGTGTTGGGCCATACTCGTGTTCTGTTTGTCGATGCTCACCCTGTGATCCGACCACTTTGACAGCACTAGAATATGCCAGCATCGGACACAGCAACCACAGTATCCCGTATTTTTTTGACCACAATAAAGGCTTCATTTCGTTGTTCCTAACTTACATTGTAGGCAACACATGTTGCCTACAAGACGCCACTGCTAACGTCATGATCTCGTTGTCAGTGCCGGCCTATTTTAATCCCTTTTCAATCAAACACTCTGCAATTTGAAGACTGTTTAAAGCAGCGCCTTTTCTAACATTATCAGCCACGACCCATAAATTCAAACCATGTTGATGATAACGATCGCGGCGCAAACGACCCACATAAACATCATCTCGACCACTGCCATGGGGGACGGGCATAGGATACTCATCTGATAGCAGCTGCACACCTGGAGCACCCGCAAGCAAGGTTTGCACATCTGCCAGTTCCATCGGTTTTTCGGTTTCAATATAAATAGATTCACTGTGCCCAAAAAAAACAGGAACGCGCACCGCCGTTGCATTGACTTCAAGATCGGGGGCTTCTAAAATCTTCTGCGATTCCCAGACCATTTTCATTTCCTCGCGCGTGTAGCCATCTTCAACATACTCATCAATTTTTGGCAAAAGATTAAATGCTATAGGATGATCAAAGCAGAAATTGTCAGCAGGCTTGCCTTGCAGCATCTGAACACACTGTTGTGACAACGCATTAATACCTTCCTTGCCGGCTCCAGACACTGATTGATAGGTTGAAACATCAATGCGCTGAATCCCATATCGATCATGAATGGGCTTTAACGCCACCAGCATTTGGATAGTCGAGCAATTCGGATTGGCCACGATACGCTTCGTTGCATAATGTGACAATGCAGACACATTCACCTCTGGAATGACCAAAGGCACCTCCGGATCATCTCTAAATGCTGAGGTGTTGTCAATGCAAACACAACCTGCGGCTGTCGCTTGTGGTACCCATTGCTTTGACACTTGACTGCCCGCTGAAAAAAAAGCGATATCCACCAAAGACCAATCGAACGTTTCAATATCGTTAATTTCCAGAGACCGCTTTGCATATGCCACTAAATCGCCGGCACTACGCGCACTGCCGATGGCATAGACTTGATCAACAGGAAAGGAACGTTCATTGAGCAAGCTTAACAAAGTCTCGCCGACCACACCAGAAGCGCCAACCACAGCGACATTGTATCTAGACATACTTAATTTACCTTTAATTAATTTGAAAAACCGAGCTGCGACATGAATCTAACCGTCTCTGCTTGCTCGGATAAAATCCGAATCGCGCTTAACTCACGCCGATATCGATGTTGCTGACGCATTGTATCAAACCCATCCATCTGTTTGACCATTTCTCGAAACAAGCCATCTTGTTTGCTTAAGTTATAAACACGGTTACATACTGACAGCAAATCTACTGTGTCAAGCACAGGTGGTACCGTGACCACATCCTGTATGGCTATCTGCGCTTGATTAAGAAGCTCATTCAAGGGTACCGCAGGCCAGCCTTGCTTAGCCGCCAACGCTTGATACAATTGCCACGTGCCACGTAACTTACCCTCAATGCTGTAACCAGCAATATGGGGCGTGGCAATCGCGGTAGCGGTCAATAAATCAAGCGACGGCGTCGGTTCATGTTCCCACACATCACAAACCAGTTTCGCCTCCGGATGTTTGGTTTGCCAAGCCAAAGCCGCCGCCGTTTGTACCACAGCGCCGCGCGCACAATTGATGAGCCAAGTGTTTGGCAGCAACGATTCAAATAACGCTGTGTCAAACAAGTGATGGGTTGAATAAACGCCTTCTGTTGTTAATGGCACATGCAGGGTAATCACATCGCAAGCTTGGATCAATTGAGATAATGAGACTTGCATTAAAGCTGGATCGGTCACATGCACCCAAGGATCGCACACGTAAACCTGAAGGCCCAAAGCCACCAACCGCTGCGCCACTGCTTGCCCTGTATGACCTGCCCCGATGATACCGAATGTTCTCGTCGTTAATGCTGTGTTTGACGAGACCGCTAGGGTCAACAAGGCCATCAACACGTATTCACCGACTGCCGTAGCATTACAACCGGGGGCGTACGCAAAGTCAATACCAAGTTGCTTTAAGTAAGCCTGGTCAACATGATCCGTACCTATGGTCGCCGACCCCACAAAAGTCAACCGATTTGCCTGTGACAACAACTGAGCATTTACCGACGTCACGGATCTGACCAGCAAAGCATCGACGCCCCTTAACACTTCTGGCTTAAGGTGACGCCCAGATCCATGAATGACTTCAGCATAAGGGGCAAACAGTAATTCGGTACCCAACATGTTTTCATCGACTACAATACGCATGTACAGCAACTAATCAAATTTTTTAAACACGATACTCGCATTTGTACCACCAAAACCAAAACTGTTGCTCATAAAACTATGCATCGTGACTGGCCTATATTCAGAGATAATGGGCACGTCTTTTACTTGGGCATCAAGATGATCAATGTTCACACTAGGCGCAATAAAACCATCACGCATCATGAGCAGCGAGTAAATAATCTCGTGGACTCCGGCTGCGCCGAGCGCATGACCTGTCATGGACTTCGTCGAGCTCACCAAAGGCATGTTGGAGAACACTTCTCGGAGCGCTTGAATTTCAACGACGTCACCAAGGACGGTAGATGTACCATGTGCATTAACATAATCAACTGGTTCTTCTAGGTCAGCTAAGGCCATCTGCATGCATCGAACCGCGCCTTCTCCAGAAGGGGCGACCATATCATATCCATCCGAAGTGACGCCATAGCCGACCATTTCTGCATAAATTTTAGCGCCACGAGCGCGCGCAAGTTCATAGTCTTCTAAGACCAAAATACCACCACCACCCGATACCACAAAGCCATCTCGGTTTTGGTCATAAGGTCGAGAAGCCCTAGTTGGCGTCTGGTTGTAGTTTGAAGACAATGCCCCCATACTATCAAAACCAACGGCGACCGTCCAATGTAGCTCTTCACCACCGCCAGCGAACACCCGATCCTGCTTGCCCATTTGAATCAGATCATAAGCATGCCCTACACAATGTGAACTGGTGGCACAAGCCGCACTGAGCGTGTAATTCACCCCTTTAATTTTAAAGTCGTTGGCGATACAAGCACTCGCTGTGCTGGCCATGATCCGAGGTACCATGTAAGCACCTACTTTTTTAACGCCATATTGACGCGCAATATCGGCTGCACGAACTTGGTTCTCACCAGATGCGCCACCAGTACCGACCACCAAACCCACACGTGGGTCAATATATTCACTCGGTTTTAATTGAGCATCGGCGATGGCCTGTTGCATGGCGATATATGTATAGGCAGCACCATCTCCCATAAAACGCAACGCTTTTCGAGGAATATGCTCTCGTAAATCAATATTAATGGCACCCGCAACTTGACTTTTAAACCCAATCTCAGCAAATGAATCAAAAAATGAGATGCCACTTTTACCCAGTGCTAAAGATTGAACCACCTCTGTTGGGTGATTACCTATACTAGATACAATTCCTATCCCTGTTACCACTACTCGTTTTTTTTTCATTATTCACATCCTAAATGACAACCATCTTGCGTGTATATAATATTCCCTAAAAATACGATATAATCTGGTTTGTTTTCATAACATTTACGGTTTTCAAGACTATGAGTTCGCAGCCCCTTCATCCTAATCTAAGCTGGACTTCTGAAGGCAATCCTATTTCGCAACAGTTTAATGACGTCTATTTCTCTAATGAGCACGGCATAGAAGAAAGTCATTACGTGTTTCTTAAGCACAACCAGCTGCCACAACGCTTTCTCAAGGCCAAGCGGTCTTTTGTCATTGCAGAAACAGGCTTTGGCACAGGATTAAACTTTCTCAACACAAGTCACGCTTTTCTGCAACACGCACCTGCGCACCTAACACTGCATTTTATAAGTTTTGAAAAGTTTCCATTGTCGGTATCTCAGTTACAGCAAGCCCATCAAAATTGGGCAGAACTCGCACCATTAACCCATGAATTACAAGCCAACATACCTTCATGCCAACATGGCCCCCACCGCCTGACAATGGCGAATGGTCAGATTATCTTAGATTTATGGTATGGCGATGTCAACGAAACAATCACACAAGTTTCTAAAAATACCCAAGTCGATGCTTGGTTCTTAGATGGGTTTGCACCAGCAAAAAATCCAGGGATGTGGCAAACCAACTTATTTCAAGCGATGGCAACCTTATCCAAACCCTCCACTACAGTGGCGACCTTTACGGCTGCTGGGTTTGTACGCCGTGGTTTAATCGATGCTGGATTCAGTATGCAAAAAGTCAAGGGCTTTCGACATAAACGAGACATGCTCCAAGGTCATTTTCAATCACCCTCTCCCACCGATAAGCTTATTGTCGGCGCCATAAAACAGACACCGCGTGAAACTCGAATAGCCATCATAGGCGGTGGCATCGCCGCTGCTCAAAGTCTGTTGTCGATAGAACAGCGTGGCCTTAAAGCCGATGTTTTTTGTGACGAAAAAGATTTCGGTCATGGCGCCTCCGGTAATCCACAGGCAGCTTTATATCCCCTCCTGTCTCCCTTTAACCCAGAACTTACCCAATGGTTTATTCAAGCTTTTTATTTTGCCAAGCAGCGGTTGCGACAAGTGTACCAACAGCAGCCTTTTGCTATGGAAAACTGTGGCGTGTTGCAAATGGCCTTTGATGAGAAAAGTGCTCAAAAAATTCAACATATGGTTGCGCAGTATCAACATCTCTTACCGCTACGCCATGTCGATGCCAATACGGCGAGTAACCTAAGTGGCCTATCACAAACACAAGCAGGCTTGTGGCTACCCGATGGGGCTTGGATCCATGCCCAAGCATACACCCAAGCCTGCTTTAAAGTCGCAGCGGCCTCAATGACCGCTTACCATGGGATACATATTGAACACATCACCCCCGAAGCTGGACAGTGGCGATTGATTGATCAACATCAGCACCCGTATGGTCCTTATGACAAGATAATTCTGGCACAAGGCGCCAACAGCGTAGATTTAACCCAGACCCAACATCTACCATTGACCCCTGTTCGCGGTCAATTAAGCATGACCCCAACCTCACCTGCATTAAAAACTTTAAAAACCGTCTTATGTGCTAAAGGCTACCTCACCCCCGCGTCGTCTCAACAACACTGCTTTGGCGCCAGCTATCAACGCCAAACAACAGATACGCACGTTAAGCTAAGCGAACACCTCACCAATATCGATAAAATACAACATAGTTTTGCAGGCAACGCTTGGATCTCTGCGCTCACCACCGATGATCTTCAAGGACGGGTTGCCTATCGCATGACCAGTCGAGATCACTTGCCTTTTGCAGGGCCACTCACCAGTGCGCCTGGCGTGTATCTGCTGTCAGGTTTGGGATCACGAGGCTTTTGTTCGGCGGCATTAACCGCAGAGAGTTTAATCGCTAACATGATGAACGAGCCAAGTCCGTTGACGCAAGCACAATGGCAACGACTACAACCTGAACGGCATGTAAAACAAGAGCATGGTAGGCGAAAGCAGCAAAAACAATAAATTTAATCGGAGTCCCATAAAATGCCTTGGCAGCTTAGGTATTCCCCTGATACAATGAAAGCATTAAATGCATAAAATTTGCCAACGAAATGCTATCAAAATGCTTTCAAGTCGCTATCATTTGCTTCATCCTTCCCTTATTCATACAGGCTTGTAAGCCCTATAGTCGCATCTTGGATAAAGGATTAATTTATTGCCTTGAAGACGACCCTGTCTTTCTCAACCCACAAAAGACAGCATCACAGACCACCTATGATGTCACCAGCGGTATTCTCTTTGATACTCTCATTGAGTATGATCCTAAATCATCCACTTTTTTGCCGTCATTGGCAACATCTTGGAGCGTAACAGATACCAAAAACTATACCTTTAATCTAAGAAAAAATGTGCGCTTCCACAAAACTGAATTTTTTTTTCCATCGCGCCCATTGCTTGCCATCGATGTACAATACACATTTGAACGTATCATCAATACATCACATCCTCTACATCATGTGAACACCAACCACTTCTATGGGCTATCCCAACATACTATTAACAACATTGCCAGCATCACCGTCGATAGTGCGCATCAAGTGACCTTTCGTTTGAAAGAGGCCGATAACACATTTATGGCACAACTCTCGAGCCCAGCAGGGTCTATTCAATCTCTAGAATATGCGAATTACTTAGCGACCATCGATGAAGCAACCAAGATAGATTTTAGTCCCATCGGAACCGGACCTTATGCCTTACAATCTTATATTCCTAATCATGTCATTCGGTACACCAAACACATGGACTACTGGCGAGAAAAGCAAAATTTTGGTCAACTCATTTTTAATATCACACCCAACAATCGTCACCGATTGTCCAAAGTAACTTATGGGGATTGCTCGATATCGACCATGCCTCAATTTAATGATTTAACTAAAATTAATCAGCATAAACATCTTCAAATCAAGTCCAAAATGGGCAACAATACGGCCTACTTAGCTTTTAATATCCATGCTCCGCCACTCAATCAAAAAGAAATTCGTAGAGCGATTGCCATCGCCATCAATAAACCCGATATTTTGAGCCATATTTATTCATATACTGCCGAAAAAGCAACGACTTTGCTTCCAAAAAAATCTTGGGGACATGTCGAACCATTGGTGCAATTTCCTTTTGATCAAGCACAAGCGAAGGTGTTGGTTAAAAAACTAACCACCGATAACATTGAATTAAATTTATCGGTCAGCCGAAACGCACGCCATTACAACCCCAATGCACTCAAGATGGCACAGCTGATCCAGGCTGAACTACAAAAAATTGGCATTCAGCTCCATATTAAAAGCTACAATTGGAGTCATCTGGTTTCGAAATTACATCAGCATGATTTTGATTTGGCATTGCTGGGCTGGAGTGCAGATTACGATGATCCCGATAACTTCTACAGCTCCATTTTAAGTTGCAATGGGCGCTTTAATTATAGTCAATGGTGTCACCCAACCTTTGAAAACTTACTGAGCCAAGCACGTCGCTCGAATACCCGAGCTGAACGGCGCTATATTTATCAACAGGTTGAGAAAATTATCTTTAATGAAGTGCCGCTTGTCCCCATCGCTCATGGATCCAGAATCTTTATATTTGAAGATAAATTAAAAAACTTTTCATTCCTCCCGAACGGTGTACCAAACTTTCAACGCGTAAAAATTGAAACTCGGGGACAACGCTCATGATCCGCTACCTCATTCGAAGACTCTATCTCTATAGCATCACCATCGTACTCCTATTGTTCTTACTGTTTGTCATTAGTTATCAGTTGCCCGGTAGCCGTTACACCATCTTGAGTGGTTTAAACGATATCACAGCGTTGCAACAAACCAAAATCCAGTCACTTTATCAAACCGACTCCAATATCTTCTTTGAGTTTATTGCATTTTTAGGACAGCGTCTGAATTTGGAATTCGGTGTTTCTATGATTTCACAAAACTCGATTACTGAAGAACTACTGCACACCATTCCAGCGAGCTTAGAGTTAGGCTTATTTGCGATGTTTATAGCGTTGTTGTTTGCCTTGCCATTGGGCATTATTAGCGCCATCAGTACCAACAAAACCTTTAAAAGAAGTGTGATTATCGTGATGTTGATTGGTTATTCGATCCCGACATTCTGGTTTGGTATTTTGTTGTCCTACAACTTAGGCAACACTTGGAATATTTTCCCGGTAGCAGGGCGTTTGAATCTGCTGTATGACATAGAAACCATCACGGGCTTTTTGCTTATCGACACTCTGCTGGATCAACATTATTACAAATGGAATGCGCTACTTGATGTGCTCAACCATATGTTTTTGCCGACCTGTACCTTGGCTATCTACCCATTTACGATCATGTTGAGAATCACCCATTCTACTTTTAAAGAAATTATGGCTGAAAATTACATTAAAGCCGCCTATTCTCGTGGGTTAACCTCATTCGAAGTGATTAAGAACCATGCCATCCAAAATGCCATTGCACCTATTTTAAATAATTTTAGTCTGTTAATCGGTGGTTTCATTAGCTATGGAATCATTAACGAGTACATTTACGGGTGGCCTGGATTCGGGCAATGGTTGCTTAATGGCAT
>JADHND010000042.1 GCA_016779685.1 Shewanellaceae bacterium
ATCACATCACACTGTTCTGTAGGCAATTGATGTACCAATCGAAGCAATATGGCTTTATCAATATTCAAATCTTGATGGTCATCTTGGTCTATATCTTGTTGATATTCGAAATAATCTTCATACACATCTTGCGATGATACCAGTTGAGGGCGTCTGGATTTTTGACGACCTAGATCATAACAAACATTTCTAGCAATGGTGTACACCCAAGTTGTTAGTGCGCCTCTATCTTGATTGTACAGATGGGCTTTTTGCCAAATCATGGCCAATGTCTCTTGAGCAACATCGCGCGCAGTTTGGCGATCACCTGTGCACTTCAGGGCAAAATAGAATAAACGAGACGCATAATGAACAAACAATAGGCCAAAGGCTTGCTTGTCACGATGATTTGCGACCTTGCTCATGGCCTCTATTAATTCTAACTGGATGTCTTCATCAGATTTACTCACCAGCTGGCCTACTTAGCAGATAAAAAAAGAGTATCTTTTAATTTTAGCTGGAATTATCAGGATTGGGGAGGCGATATTACAGATTTTCTGGGGGTGGTGACTCAGTCGCATCTAACATCATACGAACCAACATCACTGCATTGCTAGCATTTTCTTCTTGTAACATCTCAAGTTTCAGATCACTGGGCACAGGTAACACTTCAAGCCACCGCATCACCAACCAATTAAGCTCTGATTTAAGGTGGGGATAAAGCGCTAAAAAATCTGGGTATTCCTTATACAAGCTCAACAGCTTGTCTTTTAAGTAATCGGTATGACCGTGATCAAAAGCAGAAGTATCCTCTTCCCACTCTGGTAAAGGTTTACAGTTGGCGATATGTAAGCCATCATCTTCCGTTTTCATTAAATCAATCATCACCAAAGACTGGCCTTCAACGGTAATACCAAGAAAACCATCGTCTAAAGGCTCAAAATCAATGATTTTCACCACAGTCGCTATTTGAAGCAATTGGGGCTTCTGTTCAATCAAAACATGAGAGTACATCGCCATAGCAAATGCAGTTTCTAGGTGCCCACGCTCTTTAATCAACCGAATATATCGAGGCTCAAATAATCTCAATTTGAGCTTACCACCCGGAAAGATATGGGCATCAATTGGAAAAACTGGCAAATTTTCAATTTGACTCATAGACATCCTTGTCTTTTGCTGCTCATGCTATTATTTACGTCTATGAGCCCAAATTGGATCTGGCCGCTACCCGACCAGACGCCAACAAAAGAAGTCTAATGTATTGTTTTTAAAGGTAAAACTTACCGAAAAACAAAAAGGCTATCAACCAAGTACCCGGCGATAGCTCACGATACCGACCATAGCTGACCTTCATCACGACATAGGCTAGAAAGCCAAAACCGATCCCCGTAATCAAAGAGGCACTGAAGGGCAACATAATACAAATAATTCCAGCTGGAATGGCTTCAGTAAAATCATGCCACGGTACTTTCGTTACCTGCTGTAACATCAAGATAGCCACATACAATAAGGCACCCGCTGACGCATACATAGGCACCATTTGCGCGAGTGGTGCCAACCACAAGCTCAATATGAAGCAAAGCCCCACGACAACAGCAGTGAGGCCTGTTCTGCCGCCAACCTGAACCCCAGCTGCACTTTCTAAGTACGAAGTGGTGGTCGAGGTACCGAGCCATGCCCCCACAGCGGTGGCCGTTGCATCCGCAAATAAGGCTTGCTTTAACCGAGGTAACCGACCCTGTGCATCCAGCAATTGAGCCTTATCAGCGACCGCTACTAGGGTAGCCATGGTATCAAAGCAATCGATTAATAAAAACGACAACACCAAGGTGATGACGCCGACCTCTAGCAACTGATCCCATTGCATCGCATTCAGGGTGGCGGCGGGAAGTGTCGGCACTGCAAAGGCGCCCTGATAAGCCACTTCACCTACCATCCAAGAAAGCAACGTGACTAAGAGGATACTTAAAAATACCGCCGCTTGAAAACCTCGATCAATGAGCACCAAAATAACCACAAGACTCAAAACCGCCATCAAGCATGACCACGATGTCACATCGCCTAATGTCAACAACATGGCTGGATGTGCCACCACCAACTGGGCATTTTTTAAGGCCAGCAAAGCAAGAAAAAGCCCTATTCCTGCCGTCATAGCATAACGAATACTCATAGGAATGGCATCGAAGAAATAGTCTTTTAGTCTCGTCAATGACAGCAACATAAAGAAAATACCCGATAAAAAAACGGCACCGAGTGCCGTTTGCCAAGCATAGCCGAGTTGCAGCACCACCGTGTAAGTAAAAAAAGCATTCAAGCTCATACTGGGTGCTTGCGCAATAGGATAATTCGCCCAGAGTCCCATGATCAATGAACCCAAAGCGGCGGCCAGACAGGTTGCGGTAAAGACGCTGTCTCTGTCCATCCCAGCTTGCGCTAAAATCAATGGATTCAGAAATATAATGTAAATCATGGTAGAAAAGGTGGTTATCCCAGCAATGAATTCGGTTTTGACACTGGTTTTATGAGCGGAAAGTGCAAAAAATTGATCCAGAAAAGAAGTGACCTTAAAACAACGATGCATGTGTATTCCTTAGTATGAATGTGCATCTGCCCACCACGAGCAGATGACCCAAAGCGTCACGACGCAGTCTGTTGTTTCAGCCATTGATGAACTTTTTGTTCCACCAATGTAATCGGTAATGTACCGAATTCAAGTACCTTTTGATGAAAGGTCTTTAGCGAAAATGAGGCCGCTAAAGATTGTTCTGCTTCGGTCAGCAACTTCATCAAACGTTGTTGCTGTACTTTAGCTGTCATCAGCCGCGCCGGAGTCGCTATGGATTGGTCGATCATAGCAGAAATCTCATCTGATCGCAGCCACGTATTGCTTTTTAAATAAGCGGCTGCCTGCGCTCGGCTCCAGGCATTGGCATGGATGCCGGTGTCAATCACCATGGCTGCGGCCGCTAGTAATTGATCTTTGAAGTAGGCTATCTGTTCTGAGGGTTGATTTATCCATCCTTTTTCAAAAGCCAATGCCTCAACGTACAAGATCAAACTCTGTGCGAAAATAGGCTTAATAGGCTCTTCATCTCTGTCAGAGGCCGTCATCTTAAAATGAGAGGCAATCATACTGGCAAAAGGAGATGATGCCGTAGGCGCAGTTAACGACGCTTGTTGCTGTAAGTAAAAGGCTTCAATGCGTTGCGGATAACCGCTTAATATCAGCGCTTCTGGCATCTGAGCAATTCGAGCAGATTGCCAAGTTCCAAAATATTCAGCATGCCCAAAATGTTGAGTCAGTTGTTCTGCCCAACGCGCCTCGAGCGCCGGTCGATCCACTTCTCTCACCATAGCTGGATGGGTTTGCAACCACGTCATTAACGCACCATGCCCCTGCTGCAAAATTTGTAAATTGGCCAACCGCATTTGATAATTTAAGACAGCTTGTTTACCCATATTATGAAGCTGCTCAGGTTCTGCATCTGCCGCCACATGTTGCTGTATCAAGTACCGATACCATGCCTGACCATTCGGCAAAGCCCACCAACCTGGCTCGACCCGCGCATAGGGACGATATTCTGTCTCTAGAAACGTCACAAACTGAGTCAATTGGGGTAACAAGTCAAACGTCAGTACCTGTGAAAATCGATTCTGCAGCGACTGAACATCGGCTTTGACAAACGATGCAGGCATGTGATTGAAACGATCGAATAAGACACTGTCTGGTGCAGTGGCAGCCACATAAGGTCTGAGCTGAGACAACAACAGATCAACAGACGAGCGTGCTAAGACGACCCGATGAATGATGCCTTCACGCATGCTGGTTTCGGCGGCTAAGAGCCAATGCGAAAAATCATTGAGTCTTGACAGTAAATTTTCATAGTCTTGACGGGTAATCAAGGGTTGCGTCTGACTGTCTTGCGCGACGTCCAGAACCGACAACCAATGATTTTCAAAGGGGTTGATTGGCAAATATGTCATAGGAAAGGCTTCTCCGCGCAATCCCAGATTCAAGCGGTATTCCATCACCAATTTAAGCCATTTAGACGACTCAGACAATTGGGTGTCATCCATGTGATGCAACGTTTGGTGTAAACCAGCTCGCCATTGATGGACTGCTTGACGTGCTTCAATTGACAATTGATCACCATACACATGATCAAAATCATGAATACCACTTAATGTTGCCGCAATCGGATGCTGCTCAAACCATTGCACCGATGCTTGACGCGTTAATTGTTGTAATTGCTGCTCTGGATGGAGGCGTGGTTTGAGGTCACTCGGTTGAGTACAAGCCACCAGCCCGTAGACACTCATTAAGCCAACAGCACGCTTCAGATAAATCATAAACATTCCCTTGCTTGATAGAATCTGCCAATAGTTAGCTATCATCAAACAATGAAATCATTCAAATTTCAAGTCAATCGACCAAAAAACAAACAAAAAGAAGGTCGAACCAGTTCGACCTTCTTCTCAATAAACGGAACCAAATAACCTTAGGCAATCAGTTTAGAATACAAACTTAAAGCCCATTGTGAAACCATGAGGTGAGTTGGTTGTTTCGTAATGTTTCTTGCCATCATCGGTAAGAACCGCAGCAGCAACAGCTTCATCAGCTTTCGTGGTGATTTCAGAACTCATATCCATGCTGTATTCAGCAAAAATACTGAAGTTGTCGCTCCACAAATAATGAGCACCCACAACCAAACTGTTGCTGGTTGCTTTTTCAACCATAGTGCTAGTTGTCGATGCACCAGTGCTAATAGCTGTCCCACTGATGATGATGTCTCGAATGCCGGCTTCACTCTCAAATGTGGTCATGTAGTAACCGACGAATGGCACAAATTTGTTGACGTTGAAAGAACCAACGACCGCAATTTGATTGGATTTAGGTGCTGATAATAGTGCGCCATCATTGGTACCCACCACGCCCTTATCGGTAACTGCTAATCCAGTGGGCAATTTACCTAGGTTTTCACCCAAAGAGTAAGTTAAGCCCATATGGAAGCCAGGTGCTTCAAACGAACCATACTTAACCGATACGGCCATCGCATTGGCGCCTTTATCGTAATCTTCTGTGGGATTTATGCCCGAAGTTTTCTTGTATTCAAATGCACTCATTTGATAAGCCACACCCACTTCCAACTCAGGCATCACAGGCACGACTAAGGACAAGCCGAAGCCACCACCAAATTTGCTGATAAATTCTTCTTCGGCATATTCACCTTGGGCAACAGGTTGATATTGTAGACCCAAGCGCATGTTGTTGGCGGCAGGAATGGTCACGCGATACTGGAGCACGTTCTTAGCGCGACCTGTACCTTCCCAGCTACCATCACCTAGACCATACATGCCCCAAACTGGTGCATAGACTGCGCCGGTTTCGGTCACTGAAGCGACGTCTGAGAACGTACTCCATGTTTTACCAACATAGACCGTACCGTAGGTGCCGTGCCCAAAAGCCAAGTAAGCTAGGCGATTGGTGAATTGATCATTATCACTATCGATGGCTCCAGTTGCTGACGTAAACTTTTCACCTGTTCCATTGAATGCGTATTCGATCTTGCCCATGCTTTTCCAGCCATTGCCAAGATCATGACCAAAGCCAAGATTAAAACGACTGCCATTGTCACCGAAGCCCATTGGCTTGACGGTTTTCTTTTGCTCGTCGGTCAATGTGGGCATGCTGAGCGCTTGAAGGCTGATGTAGCCACCGACATCGACGGTATTGCCATCTTTATTATAAACTTCGGTTGCTTGTACGCTACCTGCTGCCAGTAATGCGGCAATACTAGCTGATAAATATAGTTTTTTCATATGATCCCCTAATTTAAGTCCATCTAACTTCAACGATAATGTGTAAGTCTTCACTGACGCTACAGTACCAATTAAATTTTACTTCTAGAATGAAGAATGATTCATTCATAAGTAACAAACAAAACATGCCTAAGCATGTATATTTAACCCTATCCACATCAAACCTAACTTAAAATTAAAAAAAAATAAAGTTATTTTGTTAAAAAAAATGTAACACTATGTATTAACATTAAATTTAGACGTGAAATTCTATTCCCTTTTTACGTCGAAGGTTGGTATGATAGCGACACATGTATGCTAAGGCTGCCCACCTATGTTGACCACCGCCATTAAAAACGAAATTCGCCAAACCTATCAACACATCGCTCAACATCGCTCGAACTTCTACATCCGTAAAGAGCAAAGTTATATGATAGCTCAAATTAGTAAAATTTTAGGCGGTGAACATGATATGGATCGCAACATAGGTATTGTGGAAGCGGGCACAGGAACCGGTAAATCATTGGCTTATCTCCTAGGTAGCATTCCATTGGCTTTGCATAACCAAAAGAAAGTCTGTATCAGTACAGCCACCGTTGCCCTTCAAGAACAATTGGTTGAGCATGAACTGCCTGCCTTTCAAGCGGATTATGCTGGTGAAGTTAATTTTGTTTTGGTCAAGGGCAGGCGCCGCTATGCTTGTCTTGAAAGAATGCAAAACCTGATCGAAGGTGTCACCCCTACTCGCACCGAGCAACGCGAGCAATTGCAAGAACTCATAGCGCGTTACCAAGCCCATACTTGGGATGGCGATTTGGATCAATGTCCATTGCCAATGGAACCAGCACTGTGGCAACAAATTGCCAGTGATAAACATACCTGTCAACGCCAAACACCTGGGCATGAGCATTGTCCCTTTCATATAGCACGCGATAGCTTACAAGAAGCCGATGTATTGGTGACCAATCATCACCTCCTGTTGGCTGATCTGGCACTGGGTGGCGGCATCATTTTGCCGGAACCAGAGTCCATGTTTTTTGTCATTGATGAAGCGCATCACCTTCCAACCACCACCCAACAATTTACGCGTGCGCACGTTTCTATCCACAACAGCATACAATGGCTCAAGGACATTGAGATCTTAATCAGCACCTTCTCCAAACAAATCACCTTGACCAAATTTGGTGAAGTGAGTCAAAAAATGATCACAACCTGTCATGATGCTGAGGCAGCCTTAACCAAAATCGAGCAATGTTTGCAACAAAACCTGACTTGGTTTGACAACGCAGAACAACTCCATCGATTTGAGATGGGTCAATTGCCCGACACCATCAGAACGCTCTTTCATAACAGCGCCATCACCAACAAGACCTGCTTGCAGCATGCCAGTAAATTACACCAAATCGTGCAAGATGAACGTCAGGAGCTTGATCTTAAACGGCATGAATACGAACATATTTTAGAACACTTAGGACAAATGACAGAGCGCTTTGAGCAGATGCAACAATTATGGCAAGGCATGATGCAAGATGACCGCCAAGAAAGTGCGCCATGGGTACGCTGGCTGGCACGACAGCAACAGGGAACAAAAACCGAATTCGTAGCGCACGTATCTCCTATTATGGTCGATCGGCTGCTTGAACAGCTGCTATGGGAAAAAGCGGCCGGCGTTATCTTATGTAGCGCTACCTTACGGGCTCTGGGCGATTTTAATTACTTTTTGAATCAATTGGGACTCAAAGACATGGGGGATGCCCGGTGCTTTGCTCTGCCTTCTCCTTTTGACTATCCTAAAAAAGGTCTACTATACGCACCCACCATGCCCTGTGAACCGAATCACCCCGAATTCACATCAGCCCTGATTCAAATCTTGCCTAAACTCATTCAAGATGAAGGAGCCACCTTGGTCTTATTTACTTCCTATCAACAAATGCAGGAAGTGGCTCAAGCTTTAAGCGACACTTTATCCATGCCTTTGTGGGTACAAGGTGAGCAAGCCAATCATCTATTGCTGACCAAACATAAACAGCTTTGTGATCAAGAACAGCCTAGCGTACTCATGGGTACCATGAGTTTTGCTGAAGGCCTAGATTTACCCGGTCACTACCTAACCAACTTAATTATCACTAAAATTCCCTTTTCTGTTCCAACCTCACCGGTTGAACAAGCTCACGCAGAATACCTAAAGCAAATGGGACAAAATCCATTTTTTCAGTTGACGTTGCCGGAAGCGTCCAAAAAATTGATTCAAAGTTGTGGTCGCTTGCTACGACATGAAGATGATTTTGGACGGGTTGTCATATTGGATGCCCGACTCCAGACGAAAGGCTACGGGCAACCGTTGCTCGAAGCCCTCCCCCCCTTTACCAGAAGACTAGAAAGACCGCTAGCTTAACGCAACGCTGACAGTGATTTCTGTAACTCTAACCGAGCGTATCGATGTTCAACGAAGTCATGCACATTGGTTGACAGTGCTAGCTTAAAATAGTCCATGGCCCGATGGTGATCGCCTTGTATCTGCGCCACCTTACCGGCGTAGAAATAAACTTCGCACATCCGTTCAGCCATTTCATTGCGGTAAGTCAATTGAATGGATGAAACGACAAACAACTGTTGATAATCAATTTTGCCAAGCACCAAATCAATTAATTGCGCGTCCCAATGCGCATCATCTAACTGAGCTCGTTGTTCAATCAACTGCTGTCGTGCGAGCACTTCATCGGTTGCCGCTGCCACAATATATAACCATAAAATACGATAACCATCTTTTGGATTTAACTCATAAAAATGATTAAAATCTTTTGCTGCTAAATCGAAACGATCGTTGTAATATGATGCCAACCCTCGGTTTAGGTAGACATATTGATAGGTAGGTTGTAATTCAAGCACGGTATCGAAGGCTTCAAAGGCGCGACCAAAAGCCTGATCCTGGGTGTAGTAAATTCCCAGAAAATTATAAGCATCCACAAAATTAGGTTGTAACTTCAGGGCATGATGAAAATCAATACGAGCCAATGTTTTTAACCCAACACTATCGTACAACACCCCTCGATCATATAAAAAGCGAACTCGCTCTGCTTGGCTCAATTTACCTGAAGCCAAATACTCATTGAGTTTTGCTAGCGTTAATTCTACTCTATAATTAACCTCTGCGGGCGCAACCAAGATGGTTTGTTGCGAGGAGGGTATGCTTGAACAAGCACTTAAGATGAGAACGACAATAGGGAGTAACGCTTTCATTGACTGCATAACTACGACCCTTCCTACCAACATTGGCCACAACATAGACGAAAAAGGAAGCATAAACGCTTCCTTCTTATCTTTAATTGTAACTCACAATTGGTAATTATACCTCTACAGAGTCAACTTCTTTCATCGATAATCGAATTCTACCTTGTTTATCAATCTCTAACACCTTAACTTTGACCACTTGACCGACTTCAAGGTGATCAGCCACATTGTTAACGCGTTCGCTCGTGATCTGAGAAATATGCACCAATCCATCTTTACCTGGGATTAAGTTAACAAAAGCCCCAAAATCAACCAAACGATTGACCTTACCTTGATAGATACGACCTACTTCTATGTCAGCAGTGATTTCTTTAATGCGTTTAATGGCTAATTCAGACGCATCGGAATCTGAAGAAGCAACTTTGATGGTACCGTCGTCTTCAATATCAATGCTCACCCCAGTCTCTTCGGTTAAGGCACGGATATTAGCGCCACCTTTACCGATAACATCCTTAATTTTTTCAGGATTAATTTTAATGGTGGTGATACGTGGTGCATGGGTCGACAATTCTAGGCGTGGCGTTTCAATGGCTTGATCCATGACTTTCAAGATATGGATACGAGCACCATGAGCTTGCTTTAAAGCCATTTTCATGATGTCTTCAGTAATGCCTTCAATCTTGATGTCCATCTGCAAGGCTGTGATCCCTTCATGCGTACCAGCCACTTTGAAGTCCATGTCACCTAAGTGATCTTCGTCGCCTAAAATATCTGATAAGACCACATATTTGTCACCTTCTTTAACCAATCCCATCGCAACACCGGCTACAGATGACTTGATCGGCACACCAGCATCCATCAGCGCTAAGGAGGTACCACAAACAGAAGCCATAGAACTCGAACCATTGGACTCGGTAATTTCAGAGACAACTCGAACCGTATATGGGAATTCATCTTGCTTTGGCATCACTGCTTTGATACTGCGTTTAGCTAGATTTCCATGACCAATTTCACGGCGCTTAGGCGAACCGACCATACCGGTCTCACCCACGCAATATGGAGGGAAATTATAATGCAGCATGAAATGGTCTTTGGTGTCTTTACCAAGATGCTCTACAGTCTGTGCGTCTTTCTCGGTACCTAATGTCGCTGTAACCAAAGCCTGGGTTTCACCACGGGTAAACAAAGACGAGCCATGGGTTCTAGGTAGGACGCCAGCTATAACACTTAAGGCGCGAATCATTTCAGGATCACGACCATCAATACGCATTTCTTCTTGAATAACGCGCTGTCTGACAACCTGTTTTTCTAACTTGCTTAATAAAGCATCGACTTCAGCCATATCAACTTCAGCATCTTGTTCAAGTAACCGCTGGCGAGCTGACTCTTTAGCCACTTGCACTTGGTCGCGACGTTCTGCTTTGCTGGTAATACAGTAGGCTTCACTCAAATCAGCGTGTGCCAGCTCATGAATAGTTTGCTTTAACGATTCATTGTCAACTGCTGGCTGCCAGTCCCACATAGGCTTAGCCACTTCTTGCTTGAACGCTTCAATCGCTTCAATCATCACTCGGCTTTGTTCGTGACCATACATAACAGCGCCCAGCATAATGTCTTCATGGAGAACATTGGCTTCTGATTCAACCATCAACACAGCATTGTTGGTGCCCGCAACCACCAAATCAAGTTGGCTATT
>JADHND010000043.1 GCA_016779685.1 Shewanellaceae bacterium
CCCCCTTGAACCTCGGTAAGTTGATGTTGATTCATTGTTTTCATGTGACTATGGAACCTTATTGTTATATTGGATTGATGATTGTGGCACGGTGTCGTTGGCGCTGTCGTTGTTTTTATTGATGGCGCCTTTGATACCTTGATAAATACCATAGATGGCTAAACCAGTTGCAGAGCCGATAGCGATAAAGCCAAAGACAACGGGCGCGGATAACATGGCTGCGCCCACGGTCGGAATGCCGACAAAACCACCTTGGATTTGGGTTAAATTAGATTGTTGTATCACTTTCATAGGATATGAAGACCTCTTTGATAATAAAAAAATCGATATGTTAGGAACGTTGCGGTTGGGCTAACCAATGTTGGACGAGCCGTTGCAGCCAATTGCTGATGGGATCTCGCGTGGGCACTGCAGGCAAAGCAGATAGATAGGTTGCGCCTAAAAAGCCACCGACAGTGGCTTGCTGTTGAGATTTGGTTAAAATTTGCATGCTTTGTTCCGTCTTTTTTAGTAAAGGCTAGGCTAAAATAAAGCACATAAAGTTGCAAATTTTTTTTAAAAAGCGTCTTTTTTGTTAATATATTGTTTTTATATTGTTCGTATGTTGTTTTTTTAAAGCGTTTGATGCCCTGATGGACATCAAACCAGTTGATTAAGACGAACGCACGCCTTCAACATGCAGTTCAATTTGGGCGGTGGTGCTTAGACCAACGGGCGAGACATGGAAATCGGTTAATTTGATTTCAGTGCTGCCCGTAAAGCCAGCCCGATAACCGCCCCAAGGATCTTTACCGTGGCCGATTTTTTGGCAACGAATCACAATTTTTTTGGTGACATCTTTTAAGGTAAAGTTGCCAATCAGCTCAAAGTTGTTGTCATCAATGGGTTTGATGCCGGTGCTCACAAACTTGGCTTCTGGATACTGTTTGGCATCCAAAAATTTCTTGCCGCGCAAATGGCTATCGCGGAGGCTGTGGTTGGAGTTGACACTGTTGGTTTTGATGTTGATGGCAATCTTAGATTGTTTGAGCTGTTCTGGATTGTAGGTAAACTCACCATCGAATTTATCAAAACGACCTAAGACCCAGCTGTAGCCTAGGTGGTTGACTTTAAAGTTGATCGAAGCGTGCATCCCGGAGACGTCGAGCTTATATTGTGTGTTGGCAGCTGCGGGTAGGCTCCAACACAAGCACCAAGCGGTTGCAGCCACGGCGATAAATTTACGAATGAACATGGGTTAACTCCTTTTTGTCAAAAAAATAATGTTTGAATGCGCCGAGTACATGGAGGCTGACGCAAGCCATCAGCACCAGACTGACGGTGCCATGTAGGGTGCCGATTTGGGTGCTGGCCTCAGCAGATAAGGTGGTCAGGGCTGGAACTTTCCAGTCTTGATACAAGACGATACCATCGCCATTGGCAGTGGCCATCAGGTAACCCGTGGTCAACAACACGCCAAGTAAACCATAGAGACAGCGGTGGGTTAATTGCGCTAACCAGCGCAGGCTGGATTGAGCGGTGTGTTTGAAGGTTTGGTGAGGGCGTCGCCAGAGGCGCACGCAGGTTAATAGCACCATGGTGAGACCTGACAAGATATGCCATCGCGGTAAGGTGTGATACCATGGACTATAAAAGTCGAGGTCGGGTAGATATTGGCCGGTGCCAAAATTAAAAAAAACCAAAGCTGCGGTCAGCCAATGGATCAAAAAGTAAGGTTTACTCAACAGCACGTTTCCTTGTTGTTTTGTTTTTATAAAGAGGACGAACTCCAGTTTCCAAGCTGAATTGTAGCTTGCATTTTTGCACTGACGCAAGTCGATTTAAATTATTTTTATAACAAAAAAAAAGGTGGGGTATATGCGTATGTACGAAAAAAATTTAGGTAAAACAACTCAGTACCAGCAAAGTTATCATCCCAAGTTGCTCGATGGCCTCCCCCGAGCGGCAGGGCGCGATACACTTGATGGTGTGACGGCAACGCTGTTCGATGGGTTTGATCTGTGGACTGCATTTGAGGTGTCTTGGTTGGATTTACGGGGCAAACCGATGGTGGCGATGGCGGAACTGTCAATTCCATGTCAGTCGCCGCGGTTTGTCGAATCGAAGTCAATGAAGCTGTATTTTAACAGTTTAAATGATCACGCTTTTGCCGATGCGGCAGCCGTTCAAGCGACGTTAATCCGCGACCTCAGTACTTGCGTGGGGGCTGAGGTGACGGTCAAGTTGTTGCCGGTGACGACACCGAACTGGCAAGACAACTCAGATTTTATGTTACTCGATGATCAACCGATCACCATCGAGACTTATGACTATGCCCCCGCTTTGTTGACCAACAGCACAGTGACGGCTGCGGCGCCTGTGCATGAACGCCTGTGTTCTCATTTGCTCAAATCCAATTGTTTGGTCACCAACCAACCAGATTGGGGCAGTGTCTACATTGATTATCAAGGCGCGCCGATTGATCATGCTGCTTTGCTGCGGTATATCGTGAGTTTTCGGCATCATCAAGAGTTTCACGAGCAATGTGTGGAGCGAATCTTTTGTGATATTAAGCGTTGGTGTCAACCAACGGGTTTGACCGTGATGGCGAGATATACCCGCCGAGGTGGGTTGGACATCAATCCTTATCGCACCGATCAAACCGAGATGCTCAGCGTAGCCCGATTAGCGCGACAATAAACCGGTGTTGACTTGGCTTGAGTTGATTCTTCTTCCGAGCCGTCATACAATGAAGCATAATAAAATAAAATTGAAGGAAAAAACATGCTTGATACATTAATTACCCTTATCGTGTTGTTGGCCGTGATCATGGTTTTTGTCAGCGCTGGGGTTAAATCGGTGTCGCAGGGCTACCATTTTACCAACGAGCGCTTTGGCCGTTATACCCATACTCTACGTCCCGGTATCAATTTTATCATCCCTTTCATCGATCGCATTGGTGCGAAAATTAATATGATGGAACGGATTTTAGAAATTCCCTCGCAAGAGGTGATTTCGTTGGACAATGCCAATGTGAGCATTGATGCGGTTTGTTTTATCCAGGTCTATGATGCAGCCAAAGCAGCATACGAAGTCAATGACATAGACAACGCGATTCGTAACTTGACGCTCACCAACATGCGGACCGTGCTGGGTTCGATGGAATTGGATGCTATGTTGTCCAAGCGCGATACGATTAACACGCATCTGCTGAGCATTGTTGACGAGGCCACCAATGCTTGGGGTATCAAAGTGACGCGGATTGAAATTCGTGACATTCGCCCGCCTGCAGATTTGACGGAGGCGATGAACGCACAAATGAAAGCTGAGCGAAACAAGCGTGCGGAAATCTTAGAAGCAGAAGGGATCCGTCAAGCTGAAATTTTAAAGGCAGAAGGTCACAAGCAATCTGAAATTTTACGGGCTGAAGGTGAAAAACAAGCTGCGATTTTACAAGCTGAAGCGCGGGAACGCCAAGCCCAAGCTGAGGCACAAGCCACGGCGACGGTGTCACAAGCGATTGCGCAAGGCGATGTGCAGTCGATTCAATACTTTATAGCGCAAGGTTACACGGAAGCTTTAAAAGCCATCGGCGAATCCAATAACAGCAAAGTGGTGATGTTACCGGTTGATGCGGCCAATTTATTGGGTTCGATCAATGGCATCAAAGAAATTCTATCCAACAAAACGTAAGGGCAGCCTGTGTTCGTATTGTTAATGGAAATGAACGTTTGGCATTGGCTCATCTTGGGTTTTTTGCTGTTGTTCATCGAAATGACCACGGGCAGTGGCTACTTGTTGTGGTTTGGCTTGTCTGGGCTTGTGGTGGGGCTGTTGCTGGTCGTTTTCGATATCAGTTGGCAGTTGCAATGGTTGACGTTCAGTTTGCTGTCGTTGGCCATTAGCTGGGCTTGGTGGTTTTGGCAGCATCAAAAAGATGTGCAAGATGAGCAAACCAGCTTACTGAATCAACGCGATAAGCAGATGCTTGGGCACACATTTGTGCTCGAGGTTGACTTGGCACCGGGTCGTAATCGCATTCAATTGGGTGATTCGAGCTGGGCAGTTGAAGTCAAGACCGCTATGCGCCAAGGCGAACAGGTTCGCGTGGTCGCTCTTGAAGGCATTGTACAGAAGCTAGAACGCGTCTAATCATCACTTGTACAGTTGCGGTTTTGGATCTGCCTTGGTTAACCGAGGCGGGTCACGGCTTATATTTCATCAAAAAAAAGATGGCATACTACAATGAAAGTGAATTGAAAGATGGCACCAAAGAAGAACATACGCTCGCTAAAGACATCAATTTGGCGGCCAAGTCGGACTCAAATATCAACCCAATGAAGCCAATGGCTTGGTAGCTTGTGATGAATCGCGAAATGTTTAACCCCTTATAGCATGAAGATAGCTCGGCGCTTTCGGCGCCGGCTATCTTACTTGCACATCTCCAGCCTCATTTTCAAATAAATAATATTTTTTTCGGTCGATATAGCTTATAAGGTCTTTTGCTATGTTGGCTTTGCTATGTTGAGTTCTCCTTCACGTTGGTTATATGGTTTTATACTATGTGGATTGGTGGTTGCTTGTACACCGACTGATGATGACGATAAGACGAGTCTTGATGGTGAAGACGATGCAGCGGTCAAATCAGGTGCATCCTACAGCATCGCTTTACAAGAAATGGCGATTAAGCAGCAATATTCCAATTACTTCGATGAAACCATGTCGGATACAGACATCAAAGTACTTCGTGAAGCGCAAGCTAAAAAAGATCAAGCACGCATCGATGCATTGTTGCTCAAAATGGACGATATGATCGCTTCTGGATTAGCCATGCAAGATGGACAACTGGCGTGGAGCCAGCAAATGTTCCATGAACTGGCCTCTGAACATCCCAATAACCCGTTTGCACCCGCCATTGGCCCCATGATCACCACCATGTGTAAAGCCCCGATCAAGTTTCGTCGTTTTATCAAGAAACTCACCAATTTGAATGTGGTGGGCAATGAAGCGCCAGAAGTCATTTATGACGCATTTCGACGAACCGTCAGTGGCTTGGTCGGCCCATGGGAGGCGATTGAAACCAACCAAGTCTCGCGCGCCTTGATGCAAGGTGAGTATGCACTCAAAGATGGTATGGTCGCTCGTATTATCAAGCAAATTCGCAACAGCAAAGGCGATTACAATTATCTGGTGGCCATCGTCAACCGCGGTGTTGATGCTGAAGCCGATGAGATGGTCAGTCAATTTTTGGTGAGCAACATCTTTGATGTGAGTAACTTAAAAGACAATATTTTGCTTGAACAGAAAATTTCCAACATCAATCTACAAGCATTTTATAAATCAAAGAAAACAACAGATACCATCGAAGCCTTTAACAACTTTTTTCAAACATTAGAAAAAAACATACGCCAAGCAGCAGCATCTGGGATTGAAAGCGCGGATTTAAACAACACCATTCAAGCAATCGATCGATATAAGCGGTATAAAAACATGTATCAACTGGATGTGGTACGGACAGAGTTGGATCGACTGGCATCCAATATTGATTTTTTAAAGCAAGTTAAAAAATTCAAGATAGATGCAGACTTTCTCAAAAAAATTGGTGATAAATATGACAGCTATTTGAAATTATTCGAAAAGAACAATGGGCAGCTCATGGAGTTGATGAGCAACAACGCCTTGTTGAATCACATTCAAACCAATGATTATTTATTACACAACTCAGAAGCCTTAAAGCAAAGTGATAAAAAACTGTATAAATTGGTAGAAAAATACAATGGCTTGATCAAAAACCGCACCTTTGATAATTTTGAGAACATGCGACCTAAGCAACTTGGCTATATGCAATCTTTGGATGAAGCCGTGAGGTATCAGTGGTTCAATGATCTAAAACCACCCCCAAAAACCAAATTGTATAAAAAAGCCATGCGGTTTGCTAAAAAAAAGATATTGGGTTCGAACAAGACCCAAGCGTTGGCCATTACTCAAAATCAAGACATCATTCGCTATTTTGCTGAAGAAGTGAAGTCGCTTGAAGAGGCGATCGAAACGCTGAAACAAAACCAGAATCTTTGGCAACAAACTTTGGCTGAAGCAAAAAATGCGACGGCGGTCAAACAGAAAAAACTTTTATTACGTAAAGTTAATGCCTTGTCGGCCACCATTAAGGCCAATCAAGCTGAAATTACCCTGAAAAAAAACAGTGTGTATAACTTAAAGAAAAACTATCCAAGTATTTTAGAGCAAGAAATTACGGCCTATGCTGAAGTGCTCCCTATTTATTCACCTAAGGTTGAACAACCCGTCGTTCTAAGAGAAATGTTTGAAGGTGAATGGACCTTGACGGGTATCGGAGATGATCAGTACGTGGCCAGAATCATGAAAAAAATGAATGTGCAATCAGATGGGTCAGCGGATTATATTGTGAGTGTGGTGAATCGCAATCGTGATGCACCCGTAGGTATGGTTGACCAATATCTGATAAAGAGTGTGTACGATGACGAGAATTTGGTCAAACAAGTGGTTCATCTACGTGAAGCGTCCATCGGTGCTGCCAATGATATCTGGACCACGATCTTGGGGGATGAAGGCTTGGATACGTTGCTTGAAAAATTAGCCGAATTGGAAAGTAAATCACCACAGTCTGCCCATAACCTATTCAATGCGGAACGCAATTTATTTAACTTAGATGTGTTCATCACAGAATTACAACAATCTACCCTCAATCAAGACCCACTGATTCAAGACATCGTGAAGGGGTATCAGCAACAAATTAACAAATGGATTGGTATCAATGAACAGTCCTATCAGGCTTATGTTGAGTTACAAAAAAATGCCAAGATTCAAGCTTATTTCAATGAGATCATCACCCGTTTTCAAGTGGATGGCATCCCAGAATTTGAAACAAAAGCCTTGTTGTTACGAGACAACCCTGAACTGCAACAACTGGTAAGTCAGTTTAATGAACTCTATAACCAAGTCACTTATGATCTCAATGAATCCAATTTACGATCGAAGAATTTGACGCTCGCTCAAACGTTTGATGTGGACGTCGCCTACGATTGGTATCCCAAAAAGTTCCGAGAACATCTCAATGCGTTTATCGACCGCTTGTTGAATCGCAAAGTAGCTGACGCCAATTTAGCGCTGTTTGATAGCAAGTTGGATCCATTAGCAGTCTTCGATGATGGTGTCGTGATCAACATTCCTGAAACGAATCCTGCATATGTACCTATGGATACCCCCACCACCACTGGTGGTACGGCCGGTACAGGTGACATCGATGTACCCACTGGCGCGGGTGGCGCTGGCGAAGTGGATGTACCTACCACTGGAGGTGAGATTGACGTACCGAACGGTACGGGGGGCGCAGGTGAGATTGACGTACCGAGCGGTACGGGTGGCGCAGGTGAGATTGATGTGCCTACGGGCACTGCGACTGTGGCTGATGAGTTGATTGAAACCGCTGATAAAGCCCTCAGCCGTCGCTTGGTCAAAGCCATGCAAGCTTTGGCGGTCGATGTCGGGGTGGAGCTGTTGGCTTCCTCGTATGCGATTTACACTTTGGATGGTGCTTATTATGCGCGTACCTATGCTGAACGCAACAAGCAAGCAGCGCTTGCGACCAGCATGTTGTTTGAGAGCTTAGCGGGATTGGGCGTGTCCACGACTATCTACGTCACCGAAGCATCGGGCGTGATGCCTGTGTTGATTCCCTTAGCGATTTTCTTGGGGGTGGGTATCACCACCAACATCTTATTGGACAAGCGATATGACAAGATGGATCACGCCCAAAAAGCGCAGCTATTTTTACATCAGTTGTATCATAAGTACTTCGTGTTCTATCAAAACCCACGTAACCTCTATCAGCTCAGCGATTTAACCGGTGCGCAGGTCTTGGTCACCGCTAAGGATGCCGATGTGTTGGTGGATAAGATTGACTTGAGTGGGGAGAAAGTGGCGTTGAGTTCCGTCGGTACCTTGCATTTGCCATTGATGGACAAACACAATACCCTGTTGCCAGAACACATCAATGTGATGGATTACTGGCGCCGCATCGGCACCGACAAGCCAAGCGATGATTTGAACAAAACCGATGGCGAGACTGAGTTTTATCCGCAGCAGACCTTTCCGGACAGCGCCTCAGAGGCAGCCGACTATGCCATCCCAACCGCCGCCGTCGATGCCGTGGTGTTGCCCGGTCAGCCTAAGTTCATCGACCCTTGGGAACGTCGGGTGATCAGCACCAAAAAAGGCGGTGTTTACGCTAAAAATTATCAGTTGGGGGCGCGCCTAGCGCTGACGTTAGAGCGTACTTTGTTCACCAACTTTAAGCCTAATTTCTTCATGCAGGAAAATCGCCATCTGTATAAGTTCAATCACGATCAACGGCAACTGCTGCCGACCACCGATGTGACGGTGAAGCTGCCGAAGCAGTCGTTGGATGTGCTGTTGCCGCATGGGATCTGGATTTCACCTTTCTTACCTTACATGGCGTATCGTCTGAGTGCGCCGGAACAACCCAAGCAATACTATGGCTTTCAGTCAGATTATTTCAAACCCCTTAAAGTCAAAGATGCGGTCGAAGGCACCTTGGTGCGGCTCAAGTTGAACAGCTCATCGCGCGACATCTTTTGGGATCTGTCGTTGATGGGCTTGAGCTTTGAGGAGGGGGCAACCCTCACGCAGGCCAATGGCCAAATTGAGATTGCCCAAGGTACAAAAAAAATCTTGATCGACACCCAACGGATGACGGGACACCTGATCATCAATGGTTTGCTGGGTGAAGCTGCCTCGATTCGTTATGTGCGCATCGACAATGGTGAAATCAAAAGCAATCGGATGCGTACCGCAGATCAGGCATTGTACATGCAGTTAAAACAAGCGCATCGTGACAAGGTTGGCCAGCGCACGCCGCAAGCACCCACCTCAGCAGATAAAACCGTTGAGCCCACGACGCTCTTTATATCGAATGCCACTTGGGAGCAGGGCAAAGCCACCATCAGCTATGATGATGGCAGCACCGATGTGGTGAACATCGCCCCTGAAGACACCACACAGGTCAATCTGTACCGTCCGACCAACAGCATCGCTTCGATGACTTTTGAGACCACCAAGTCGGTGAAGTACAAAGCCAACCCCAAACGTACATTAAACAAAGACATGATCATGGATTACTTAATCGAAGGGATCCCCATGCTCTGCTATCAGCTCAACCAAGGTCAGATGGCACGTGATTTTCGGTCGACGGCGGAGCTGTGTACTGCCAACATGCCGAGTTACCTTTCAGGCAAAGAACCCGTCTCGCCCGCCCTCAGCGATGACAACCGCCTGCTGTATAAAATCGAGCATGTCGATGTCAACGACACGAAGACGCCGGTGAAGTATTATAAATTGAGTATAGACAATCAAACCAACCTTGATATTTACATGAGCATTCGCTATGAATACCAAGGTCAAGAATATCGTTTGGTGGTGGATGAGAAGCTATTGCCTTGGCAAAAAATCCAATATGCAAAAGGCTCACAGGGCAGCCGTGCTGACTTTTATATTCCAGCAGGGGCGACGCTGTTGTCGCTACGAGCAGAGCGCTTGCTCAAAGACGATCTGTTCAATGTGTTCACGACCCTCGAAGAGCCTTTGGTCGGGACAAGCATGACCCAAGATCGGTATTTGGACATCAATAAGCGCTTGCTCAAACAAGCGACTATGGTGGACATCGATGCTGGCAAAAGGGAGCAGCGGTACCTCGACAGCTACAGAGCCAGCAAACAGTTGTTTGAGAACCAGCAATATATTTATCAGAACATGCGTTATTGAGCGTGACAACAACCTTAAAAAAAGACCCGAAAGGGTCTTTTGGGATGAGTCGAGGTCTCCGATCAACAACAATCCAAATAAATCAATCTAAGGGTTATCTGAATCCAAAAAATCATTAGCTGCGATGCAGCGGTTTTTTTGTGATATTAAGCGTTGGTGTCAACCAACGGGTTTGACCATGATGGCGAGATATATCCGCCGAGGGGGGTGGATATCAACCCTTATCGCACCGATCACGTAGCCCGATTAGCGCGACAATAAACCGGTGTTAACTTGGCTTGAGTTGATTCTTCTTCCAAGCCGTCATACAATGAAGCAAAACAAAATAGAAGGAAAAAAACATGCTTGATACATTAATTACCCTTATCGTGTTGTTGGCCGTGATCATGGTTTTTGT
>JADHND010000044.1 GCA_016779685.1 Shewanellaceae bacterium
ATTCGCCTACTGGTTTGGTTATTTCAAAACCAAACCTGTCTAGTACATCCAATATTTTTCAAAGCATTATGGATGACATCGAAGCGCCCGATAAGATATTTCAATCTAACTTTAATTTTGTTAAGAAATATGAATCATATGACGAAGAACTTAATCATGATGAAGTGGACTTTGAATATGAGGCCAAACGTCTAACCCGAACCAATTTGGAAAGGAGATTAAAAGCCATTGGCAAAAATGCCATTCATTGCACCGATATCGACTGTGTTATTGAGAATTATGGACCCGATTCCCAAATGGCTATACAGTATCAGAAGATTCAAAACTTAATACAAGCACTTAATGGCTCATCATTATTACATGTAAAACAAAAGGAGTACATCGATTCTTTTAAGAAGAATCAACAACAGCAATATGCATTGTACTCGGATATCATAGAGGAAATGGAGGACTATAACCAATTCACACTCCAACTTCAAAATGAACTCCATAGTGCCAAATTACAATATGAAAAAATCGAAGAGTCGATCAATATTATTTCATCTATTGCCGGTCACATTAGCAAGCTCTTGTCTGTCACTTATAATCCATATAATGCGTTGGAATACTTCTTCGACAGTGGAAATGTCATCACTAAAAGCGCATTAAAAATCGAAAAATTAGAGCTAGAATTCAATTCATCCATTAAGTTAACGAAACGTGAGCAAGAAAACAAACTACGGCTACAGAAAGTAAGTATTAAACAAACCCTACTTAAAGACGCGCTAGAAATAAAGAAATTGCTGAATCAGCAATTTGCTCTAGAGCAAAAAATCTTAGCCCAACATCTAAACATTAAAAAATCTACCAAAGATATGCGTAAAATTGCTTCGGATGCACTGATGCTTAAAGAGTCAGCAGAAGAACTGCACTCCATTATAGAAAAGCGTTTCCACAATATGGTCAACGCGACGGATAAACGTTATCTGATGCAAATATTTTTATTTGAAAAAATAAATGATATGCTTCAAGAATTGGAGCATGCAAAAGTTGCTATGGCTTTTACATGGCAAGATCCGACCATAAAAACCGGACGAGTAAACACCGTTTTATCATCGTCATCTATACTGCCAATCAGTGAACAAATACAGGCATATTGGATAAAACTGAAACATGTGTATCAAGATCAAGAACGCCAACAACGCCAACAATTTCATACAAGCTCTATCATTTCGTTGAAGGATTATTTTGCGCATCTATATCCAAATCAATCGTTTCAAACTGTGTTGCAACATGCACAACAGCCAAACATACCGGGTGATTACGCATTCCAATTTTCAACGCTACCGCATACACCACAGATGAAAAACATGCTCAGGGCACCTCTGAAAATAAATGAAGCACAATGCCTATATTCCCAAGGCCATGTATTCAAACGCATCGATCAAATTGCCATCGCCTTAGACACTAACCGCCCCATTCCTACGACCAGCATGATAAATGGGAAATTGTCCTATGGCGGCAAACAAATGTTTTGGCTACCCCGCGGCGAATCCATTGTCGCTCAATGGATTGAGCCTTTATTTAAATTACAAGATAAATACAAAAATCAGTTGATCTTCCCATTGCAAATTAACCATGACTTAAATATTCTGGACACGAGTTACAGCAATACCTTAAAAGGTTTAAGCGTAGCTGCATCGAATTGGATTCTCACCCTACAACTTGAACCAAGCTGGATCAATGAAGGCTCGATAGAAGATATTCAAATCACGATCCGACACAGTCATTATAATTATCTGAGCCATTGCGAATAACCTTATCCATACAGATAAAACCAACAACAGGATAGGCCACATTAAGATGCTTCGCATCTTTCCACCCTCCTCCTTCGGAGGGTGCTCCCTAGCCGATTTTAGGTGGCAACAGATGATACAACACGCCATCGCAGTGGACTAAAACGATCCTGAGCATGGCTTCCTGCCTAGAAGGCCGTCACATCGTGACGGCCTTTCTTTTTTTGGATCCATCGGCGACAATGATGAAAAACATTCAGACAGCGGAGAAAAATCGATGAAAACCATCTCAATTCACCAACAAGCCACGGTTCAAGGTGGTATCGGAACGGGTTTTGGTTTGATCACCACCACGGCGCTGACCGCACCGATAAGCCTGGGTACCCTTGGTGTCCTTGCTGTGGCCGGCGGTAGCATCGTGGTGGCAACGGGTCTCTACTATTGGCTCAAACCCAAGCAACCTTAGATCTAGGCTGAACCCAGATGCCGTTATTTAACCGTCGGAATCGCTGCCCAAGCGGTGGTATAAGCCGGTGATTGGTGTTGTTGCTGTGGCTGACAGGCGCTCGGCAGCGCCTGTACCGCAAATTGAACCGTGCCTAACCCACGCTCGGCAATGGCATCGATGGTCTGCATTAAAGGAGAGTTCAAGCGAGACGGTTGCCAGAGATCAAGCTGAGCGGTGGTGGGATCCGACAAGTCAAACAACATGATACCGGCATTGGTGTACCAGCGTTCCGGTTGCCAGCGCTGTTGCAGCAGCCGGCAGGCAACTGCGATTAACTGGCGGGTGTCTTGGGTGGGGACGGTGAGCGCTGTGCTGGCTGTGATGCTGCCGCGATGGTGCGTATCCGCTTGCGCGTAGGCCAACCAGATCATGATCCCTTGGCTCGCTCGTTGTTCACGCCGCAAACGCTGCGCCGCATTCGCCACCCGTTGACACAAGGCAGCGCGTACCCAACGAAACGCATTGGTTTTTTGCTTCAGGGTACGCCGACACACGATTTGTTGTTTGGGGGGCGGACACTGGGCAAATGGCAGGCTCGGCTGCCCTTGCAGCTCTTGAACCGTACGCGCCAGCACCACCCCATAACGCTGCTTAATCCAAGGGATCGAGGCTTGAGCCAGTGCGCCAGCGTCAGCGAGACCGTCAGCGCTTAAACGCTGCGACAACCGTTGTCCTACGCCCCAAATCTCACGCAGTGGCGTTAGCGCCAACAACCGCTGCTGCCGCACTGGTGCGGTTAAATCGACCACGCCTTGCGTTGCTGGGTACTGCTTAGCGGCATAATTGGCCAGTTTAGCCAGCGTTTTGGTCGGCGCAATGCCGACACTGACGGGGATCCCGACCCACTGCTCCACCTGCTGTTTAAGCTGCCGCCCCCACGCCGTCCAGTCCCCATCAGGCTGAAATCCAGACAGATCCAAAAAGGCTTCATCGATGGAATAAATTTCAACTTCAGGTGCCAAGGTTTGGAGCACCTGCATCACCCGCTGACTCATGTCAGCATACAAAGGATAATTAGAAGAGAACACCTGAACTTGATGTTGTTCAATCAAAGCACGTACTTTGAAATAAGGCACCGCCATTTGGATCCCAAGGGCTTTGGCTTCAGCAGAACGCGCCACCACACAGCCATCGTTGTTCGACAACACCACAATAGGTCGATGTTGTAAGTCAGGTCGAAACACCCGTTCACAACTGGCGTAGAAGTTATTGCAATCGACCAAAGCCAACATCAGCTCGCCCCACCCCCTCGGCGCGAACGCAACAGCCGCCGGACGACGTTGGTCACCACCCCAAAAATCGCCAACTCCATGCCATCGGTCATGACAATCGGCTTATAGGCGGCATTCTCAGGCACCAAGGCCACCTGCGGGGTGAGCTGCAAGCGTTTCACCGTAAACTCACCTTCCAGGTTGGCAATCACGACGTCGCCATGCTCGGCCGTCACCGCCCGATCCACCACCAAAATATCATCTGGATAAATGCCAGCTTCGATCATCGAGTCACCGTCAACACGTACGAAAAAGGTCGCCGCGGGATGGGTCACACACAACTCATTGAGATCAAGCGTCTGCTCAATATAGTCCTGTGCAGGCGACGGAAAACCAGCAGAGACATGCTCAACAAACAAGGGTTGAGCTTGACGAGTGGGATCTAAGGGCATACGCCCCAACCATGTGACGGTCGTAGGTTTCATCAAAGGGCTTCTTGGCGAATTGAACTTATTCAAAGCATAACAAGTTCACGTAAACCACGCATCTTTTTCCAGTGAGACTTGCGAGTGAATTCGCATTTTACCAGACAAAAAAGATGAATTAGATTGATTTTTATACAAAAAAAAATTATGATGGTCAACATGATATTGTATGTTTATTCGTAACTCACCACTTAAAAATAAAAACAAACCACCATTAAACAATCATTAAAGAGCCTTTATGAAACCTATTTATATGCTTGTAACACTCGGCTTAATGCTCACAGCATGTCAACAAACGCCGCCGACCCCACTGTATCCTCTGACGCTGGTTGATGCCAACTACGACAGTCAGCTAGGGATCCCTTATGAAAAATATCGTCTCAGCAATGGACTGACCGTGTTGTTCATCTCAACCGAACAAAAAAACTTAGTCGAAGTCAACATCAAATACGGTGTCGGCTCCGCCGATGAACAACCGAATCAAACCGGTTACGCTCACTTGTTTGAACACATGATGTTTGAGGGCTCACAGCACGTCGCACCAGGACAACACATCAAAATGGTGACCGATGCTGGCGGGTACAGCAATGCCACCACGGATCAGGATGTGACCAATTACTTTGAGAAGGTACCCAACAACCACCTTGAACAAGTGCTGTGGCTCGAAGCAGATCGCATGGGTTTTTTACTGCCTGCCATCACCCAAACGAACCTCAACAATCAACGCGAGGTGGTGTTTAACGAGCGCCGTCAACGACGCAATCAGCCTTACGGCCGCGTATCAGAACAAGTGTTGGCCACCTTACATCCAGCTTCGCATCCTTATGCGCACGCCCCCATTGGATCTGTCGCCGATTTGGAACAAGCCAGCTTAGCAGATGTGCGTGACTTTTATAACACCTGGTATGTACCCAACAATGCCGTCCTAACGATTGCAGGTGATTTTAACAGCGCCCAAGCACGTACTTGGATCAGCCGCTACTTCGGGGCGATTCCCGCTAAACCACTGCCGCGCCGGTTTCAGCCGCAGGTGCCGCCGCTGACTCAAGACAAAACCGTCGTCATTCAAGATCGGATCCACACGCCTCTCATCAGGTTATATCCCTCTATGATCAACCGTCAGCAACTTGAGGATGCTGATCTGATCCGCGACCTGGCTGCCTTACAAGTGCTCAGTTATTTCTTCAACGATGGCAAGCAGTCCGTTCTCTATCGAGAACTCGTTGAGCCACAACAAGCCCTACAGGCGGGAATGTATGTCCAATGTCAAACCCTCACTTGCCAGATAGGTTTCCATGCTGCTGCCAACCCTCAAGCCAAGATCAGCTTAACGCAACTGGAACAACGGTTACGTCAAGTCATTCAGTCGCAACAAGTGTTGCAGATCGAGCCTGCTGATTTGAAGCGCGTGCATGCCGCTATCTTGATGGCCAAAGCACAAAGTCAAATTTATATGAACCATAAAATCGATATACTGTCACGCAGTGAACTGTTTTATCAAAATCCAGCTCGGCAACAGCGTATCTTGAACATGATTAAAGCCGTGACGGTCGAAGACATCAAACGGGTCTATCAACAATACATCTATCAACAGCCGATGCTGGCCATTCACGTCAAGGCTGATCCGAATCCAGGCGTCGAGACGACTACCCCAGTCAGCAACCAAGGCAGTGCCGAACCGGAAATCGCCACCGTCGCCGCAACAGCCACTGGCCCACTGGCAGCTGCCACCCTACTCGATGGCAACAGCCGCACGACCGTGCCGACAGCACCCGATATTGCCACTTTTAAAGTGCCGACCATAGCCAAGCGGACAACCTTCAAACCGTACACCCATTACCATCGGCATGATGCCAATATGCCGCTGACTTACATCAAGCTGACCTTCAAGCATCCCGTACCTGAATCGAAACTGGAATACGCCGGATTGAGCGACATAACGGGCAATATGCTGTTTGAAGCGACCCAAAATATGGATGAAATCGCCTATCAGCAAAGTTGGCGTGCCATAGCCAGTGGTGTACATGTCAGAACGGATCCGCTGAATCAGACCACCACGATGCTGATCACCACTTTACCACAACATCTGCATGCCACCATGGCCTTGGTGAAACAGGGACTCACGCAGCCTAAATTTCAGGCGCATGATTTAAAACAGATGCAAACGCAGCTGGTCAATATGATTAAAGAACGGCCGACCCAAGACACCAACCAAGCTCAGCAACAGTTTCAGCAACTGCTGTATGGTCAAACCTTCCCTGAAGCCATTCCTTATCCGCGTAGCGTTGAGGAAGTACAGGCGTTAACCTTGGATGATGTCAAGCGCCAGTTCCAACAGATGGTGGTGCACAGCAACTTGTATATCAGCTCTTATAGTGCCCAACCAGCCGCTGAAATTGAACAATCGCTGCAATTTTTAACGGATTGGCACCAGCCTCTTAAAGTGGATCCTTTGCAACAAGCTAAAGCACCTCCTATGAGCCAACCCAAGTCAGCAGCGACCGATGTCATCTACTTTTTGGAACAACCCCATGCTCGCCAAACCAGCATTTATATGGGACGGTTAACCCAAGCTTTTGACAACGATGCTCACTTTTTCTTACAGGTGTTGGCCAACTATCCTTTAGGTGGTCGCCAAGACAACTTACTCGACCAGCGCTTACGCGAAGAGAAAGGTTACACTTATGGGATAAGCAGTAGCATTTTAGGTAGCCAACATCATGGTACTTTCCAGCTCCAGACCCAAGTCCACACGCATCAGACAGTGCCAGCGTATCAAGACATCATCGATGTCATGAGCGCATACCAGGCCAAGCCGATTGGGGATGCACCGTTAAAGGCGATGCAAACGGCTTGGTTAGAAAGCTTAGGCTTACGTTATGAACGGCCGTTGTCTGAATTGGCGCAACTCGACCACCAGTTACACTACGACTTGCCGGATGATTATCAAATCCGTCGCCAACAAGTCGTGAGTTCGCTCACGCCCGCTAAACTCCATGCCAGTGCCAAAGCCACCTTTGATCACACCCGCATGGTGAAATTGATTGCAGGTCCTAAAAGCGTCTTAGCAGAACTGCAAGCCGCTAAACTACCGGTCAAAGTCATCGCATCTTCAGCCAAGTAGACTGGAGAGAACCCCAAAAAAAAAACCGCTGTTTCGCAGCGGTTTTTTCTATCAAACTGTCTCGTCGGTGACGGTGCTATGATCCATTTCTTATGTTCTTCCGATAAGCACTCTCCCGATACTCTGCCCATTTTTTAAACATTTCCTCCGTACGATACAGCAACATGCCACAGCTTTCACGGGATTGACAATCAGAGGCTCGTTGCGCCCATAAATGAGCTCTTTTCTGCGCCATTTTCTGCTCAGATTGAGGTGCAGCAGGGTCTAAGTTCTCTATGATAAAATGCGACATGAGGTACTCTGCCATTGGTATAGAGGCTTGCGCCGCTACCCGCATAAAGTTCAATGCCTTGACATAGTCGGCAGGCAGAGGCTGGCCGTTTGTATCGCGATTGGGCACATCAGCATGTAATTTCCCCAGCCAGAAAAAAGCTTTGCAACTGCCTCGATTGGCCAATTTTTTTAAATTGGCAACCAGCTTCGAACGCTTGCCCTGAAAATCAAGACCAGTAAAGTCCGGATGCTGAGTCACTAAGTCAGGTGACTTGATCACACGCTTGAATAGCTTGATTTTGTTACGGACAAACTTTCTCTCATCCACCTCGGTATCACAGGTCGCCGATGTCGGGAACACGTCATATAACACCACGTCCCATCTATGCGGCGTACCGATATCGTCCGCCGCTGCATTCTCAGCGGCTTGCTTGATCCAGTGCATGTTGTAAATCGAACGCGCCTCAGTTGCCGACTTCGATCGTATCGTTCCCAAATGCGGTCCGAACTGTGGCTTATCATCTCGCTCCCATCGCTTGGGCTGATACGCCACATACGTCGTGCTGTCTGCATCGGTGCTTAGCGTCGTTAAAGCGACACTGATGTCATGAATCCTCCCTTCGGTGTACTTTATCAGCATTCTGGTGGCAAAATAAGTGGCCATCGCCGTTTCATCGAAGCCTCGCGGCGATAGTTCTTCATCGAACCAAGCTTCATTGAACCACGCAGGGGGATTTTCTTGGAACCTTTTTCGTTGCTCGAATAAACTTAATCCCTCAGGCATATCACGCTGAACGAGCCACGCTGCTTTGGGTTCACTGAATGCCTCTAAACCTTGCGGGATATCGGTATGCGCCAACGAACGCTGCAAATAGTTTTGCGCCCGTTTAAGTCTTTTCAAACACAACAAACCATGGGCTACCGTGAGCGCCTGATCTGAAGTGCAGCGCTCATCTAAATACAACTGTCCCAACGCATATTCTGCCGCAGGACGACCGACAAGAGCGCCGACTTCAAAATAAGGTATGGCTGCTTGCGGGTGCCGATTGGTAGCGGTAGTGACCACTTGTCCCGACCGGGCATCGACATGATCAGTGTAGATCTCAGCCAACGCTTGAAAAGCGCGACAACTGCCGTTATTGGCTTGCTCAACGTATTTCGTGAGCACCAACGTCCATTTCTCAGCGTCCGCTGAGTTTGGCAAGACTAACTCCGTATAGCCGCCCTTCTCAGGATCACACTCAAAAAAATGAGGCACCGGTATCTGCACCCGCGCATTGGTGGCAGCGGTGGTGGGAGAGATATCGGCGTTGGCGAACGCAGCCGTGGCTGAACTTGCGAGCAACCAGCTCAGGGTATAACGGATGGATAAAACAAATAAGGGATGCTTCATATGCGACCTCTTTTTTAATTGAATAGATTAAATACGCGGGTTATCTGGTGGGGCATTCTTGATGTAAAAGCCATGGCTACCCAAGTTCTTGGTTAGAACAGATAACCCAATGATGAATGATGTATCACCCTATCTAGCCACCATGACTCCGTTGGAACATCTTTGAATCAAGACATTTTCAACCTAACAAAGACGTTGCTTACGCCACAAGCCAGCACCAACTAAACTGTGATAAGCATCACATTTTGATTAAAAAAAAACCTGCAATCGGTGGTATATTAACCAATTGCAGGTTGAAGTCTGTCAGGATAAACCGCAGAGCTCAGACGAATTCTGCGGCTTTAAACTTAATGAGATACGTTCTCAGAGATTTGCTGTAACATACCATTAAGCTTATTTTTCCATTCTAATAAGCGTGCTTTGTCAGCATCATTATTCGGATCCATTTGCTTTTCCGCACGATTTAACCATCGAATAGCACGCTCTAAGGTATGTGTTTTGTTCTCAGCAGACATATCGTCACGAAGCATAGAATAAGCATGGTTGGACATCAACCAAGAAGCCTCGGCTAAACCTGCTTGAGCTGCAACACGCGCAAAAGCAAAGGCAAAACGTGGATCCTTTTGGATGTTAGTAGGGGTACTTTTTGCGTTACCTAAAAATTGCTGAATCAAGCTTAGGTTATAAAAAGCGTAGCAATCGTCTTGGTTAGCCAAAGCTTTATAACCTTTAACCAGTTCATAGCGACGATACCTAAAATCTTGGTTCGTCAAGATGGCTGGGGCTTTATTTAACTGATCGATTAAACTTTTCATATCCTGAGCAAGGCGCGAACGTTCGGCTTTGATTGCGGGTGACACACCAGCTATCAAATCACAAGTTGCTGTCATCGGGTAAGCGTCTTCAAGACGAAGAGCCGAACCAATCAGTTCCTGATAAAGGTCTTCTGCCATCTCTGCTTTTTTTTCCTGTAATTTTTGATATGATAACTCATCTTCACTACCTGCCTGAATTAGCATAGCTAAAGCATGCTCTGCTTGTTTCAAAAGTGCGTATTGCTCTGCATCGGTTGAATAGTCTTCTTCTATCAAACTATAATATATTGCTTCATAATCGACTTCTGCATCCCGTACTACGTTATTAGCGATATAATCATTAAGCCAAATTTCACCTGAATTCTTTAAACTTTGCTTGATTGTTTGAATGTCTTCTATGGCAATGTTTATATAAGACAGAGCATCACTCTCGGACTTGGAATCACTGCCATCTTTTTTAAAGCCTTCATAAGCACGTTTAAAATAATTTTTTTGACGGGTCAGCTTCTTTAGACATTGAAGGTGGTCTTTTACAGTTGAGTTATCACATGCTTTTTCCATAAAGATAAA
>JADHND010000045.1 GCA_016779685.1 Shewanellaceae bacterium
ATCAAACGATTGCTAAAGCTGTGGGTATCAAGCCAAACAAACCTCGCCGAGTTCTGGATGCCACCGCTGGTCTAGGTCGAGATGCTTTTGTGTTAGCAGGTCTAGGTTGCTCCCTGACCTTGCTAGAAAGGCATCAAGTTGTAGCTGCTTTGTTAGAAGATGGTTTAAAGCGCGCTTATCAAGATAGTTTTATCGGCTCATGGATGCGGGAAAAAATGTGTTTATGTCCACAACAAACGTCTTTGCAACAACTTGCTGACCAAGATCTTTCTTTTGATGTTGTTTTTCTAGATCCCATGTATCCTCATCGTAAAAAAAATGCGCTGGTCAAAAAGGAAATGCAATTATTACAAGCTTTAGTTGGCGCAGATGATGATGCTGATAGTTTACTTAAACCTGCTTTAGCTTGTGCTCGTGAAAGGGTCGTCGTGAAACGCCCCCTGGACGCACCTTATCTAGATAATACCAACCCAACGTTAACAATGCCGATGAAAAACAATCGATTTGACGTGTATTTGTGTTAAGCGCTTTAAAAAAGCATCTCTGTAAGAGATGCTTTAGGCATGGTAAAAGGCGCTTATTTTTTTCTCTTTGCCTTTGGATTCGGCATGTCTGTAATCGAACCTTCGTAGACTTCAGCGGCTAGGCCAACTGATTCATGTAGCGTCGGATGAGCATGCACAGTGAGCGCTAAGTCTTCTGCATCACAACCCATTTCGATGGCGAGACCAATTTCACCTAGCAACTCACCTGCATTCGCACCAATAGCTGCACCACCTAAAACACGATGGCTTTCTTTATCAAAAATGAGCTTAGTCATGCCATCTGAAGTGTCGGAAGCAATGGCGCGACCGCTGGCAGCCCAAGGAAAAACAGCTGTTTCGTAATTTAAGCCTTGCGCTTTGGCTTCTTTTTCAGTGACGCCAACCCAGGCTACTTCAGGATCAGTATAAGCAATCGAAGGAATCGCTTTCGGTTCAAAGAAATGTTTTTTACCAGAAATCACTTCAGCGGCAACATGCGCTTCGTGAACGGCTTTATGAGCCAGCATAGGCTGACCGATAATGTCGCCAATGGCAAAGATATGAGAAATATTAGTACGAAGTTGTTTGTCTGCTGGAATGAAACCACGTTCATCAATATGAACACCTGCTTTGTCGGCGTCAAGTAATTTGCCATTCGGGCTACGACCAATAGCGACTAAGACTGCGTCGTAACGTTCAGCTTGTTTAGGAGCTTTCTTACCATCCATACTCACATAGATACCATCTGGCTTTGCTTCGACTTGAGTCACCTTGGTTTCAAGCATAAAGTTGAACTTTTTGTTCATGCGTTTCATGAATATGTTAATGATGTCTTTATCGGCTGCTGGAATCACTTGGTCTAACATCTCAACGACATCAACTTCGGCACCTAACGTGTTGTAAACACTGCCCATTTCTAGGCCAATAATGCCGCCTCCCATGACCAATAATTTTTTGGGAACTTCTGTTAATCTGAGAGCGTCGGTTGAGTCCCAGATGCGTGGATCATCATGTGGGATGAAGGGCAGTTTGATAGGACTAGAGCCAGCAGCGATAATAGCATGTTCAAAATGAATCGTTGTCTTTTCATTGTTGTGTTCAACAACCAGGGTGTGGCTGCCAGTGAATTTAGCAAGTCCTTGTACATTTTTCACTTTTCTTTGTTTAGCCATACCAGAGAGACCGCCAGTCAATTGGCCGATGATCTTATCTTTATGCGCTCTGACTTCATCGAGATTGATAGTTGGTTTTGAAAACGTAACCCCATGCGCACTAATTGCTTGTGCTTCATCAATGACTTTTGCGATATGAAGTAAAGCCTTTGAAGGAATACAGCCAACATTTAAACACACGCCACCAAGGGTACTAAACCTTTCAACAATGATGGTTTCAAGTCCCAAATCGGCTGCTCGAAATGCTGCTGAGTAGCCACCTGGCCCTGCGCCTAACACGACCACATTCGTTTTTATTTCTTTTGCCATTATAGCCTCTTTTTTCCTTAATTCCTGAAGGAGGTTATCCATAAATGTGTATCCAACTTGAATCATATATATGAGCCAAGTCGGTTCGGTATCAAATTAAATTTAGACAAGATTTTTCAGCAAAAATCTTGTCTATCGTTTATAAAATAATTTTACGTATATCTGATAAGTAACTTGCTAAGGTCACAGAGAACTTCGCAGCTAGAGCGCCATCAATCACACGATGATCGTACGAGAGTGAAAGTGGTAACATCAAACGAGGTTCAAATTCGCTTCCATTCCATTTAGGCTTCATGTCGGATTTAGACACGCCTAGAATAGCGACATCTGGTGCATTAACTATAGGTGTAAATGCAGTGCCTCCGATCCCGCCTAAGCTTGATATCGTGAAGCAACTACCTTGCATATCTGCACTGGTTAGTTTGCCATCGCGCGCTTTTTTAGAGATATCCAGCAACTCCTTTGAAAGCTCATAAATGCCTTTTTGATCGACATCTCGTACGACTGGAACAACCAATCCATTCGGCGTATCGACCGCAATGCCGATGTGGACATATTTTTTATGAATTAAGCTTTCACCATCTGGAGAAAGACTTGAGTTAAAGACCTGAAATTCCAGCAATGTTTTGGCAGCTGCTTTCATCATAAAGACAAGTGGTGTGATCTTAAACCCAAGATCTCGTTTCGCTAACATCTGATTTTGTTCTTTTCGAAACGCCTCAAGTTCAGTGATGTCTGCTTCATCAAATTGCGTTACATGTGGTATCGTCACCCAATTCCTATGCAAATTAGGACCTGAAATTTTCTGAATCCGAGTCAATGGAACCGTCTCAATCTCTCCAAATTTAGCAAAGTCTACACGTGGCGCATCGATGACATGCATACCTCCGGTACCACCGGTTGCTTTGGCTTTAGAGATCATGAGTTTAACGTATTTCTGTACATCTTCTTTCGTAATACGACCTTTACGTCCAGTACCCGATAACTCTTTAATTTCAACCCCAAACTCGCGCGTAATGCGACGTACCGATGGAGAAGCATGCAGTGTTTGATGATCCGGCTCTGCTGGTTGAGACGATAGGCTAGGTGCTGGGGCTGTGGGCGAGGAGGGGGCACTGGGCGCATCCTCTTTAACAGGCGCAGCAACAGGCGCAGCGTTATCCGAAGCAGAGGATTGAATCGTCAGCATGAGGTTACCCTCAGACACTTTATCTCCCACCTTGACATGCAATGCTTGAACGGTGCCCGCATGCGCTGCTGGAACGTCCATCGAAGCTTTGTCTGTTTCAACGGTGATAATACTGCTGTCTTCGTCGATGACATCACCAACTTGAACCAATACTTCGATAACGTCAACATCGCTGGCATCTAAATTGGGTACGTGGACTTCAATCGTTTGACCTGCGCCACCAGTCGTAGCTGCTGGCGTTTCGGCGATAGCTGGTGTGGCGATGTCGGCCGCGGCCTGGCTGGCATTAGACATCAATGCAATGAGGTCGCCTTGTGATATTTTATCGCCAACTTTCACTTTGAGTTCTTTAATGACCCCATCAAAAGGTGCCGGAATATCCATTGTTGCTTTGTCAGTTTCAACCGTTAGAATAGATGCTTCAGCTTCAATAGTATCGCCAACTGCAACACAAATTTCTATGATTTCAACATCGTCACTGCCGATGTCTGGAACAATTACTTCTTTTAATTCAGCCATTTTTGTTGTCTCTTAGGCAAATAATGGGTTGATTTTTTTCGGGTCGATATCGTACTTCTTAATTGCATTGGTCACGACATCCGCAGATATTTCTTTACGTTCGGCCAGCGTCTTAAGTGTTGCAATTACAATGTACTTAGCGCTCACTTCAAAATGATCACGCAAGTTCTCCCGACTGTCTGAACGGCCAAATCCATCGGTACCGAGCACTTTATAAGTTGTTGGTACGTACGCGCGAATTTGTTCTGCATAGCTTTTCATGTAGTCCGTTGCGGCAATCACAGCACAGTCATCGTTCAGTACTTGTGTGACAAAGGGAACGCGTTGGTCTTTGTGATTCAGCATATTATGGCGTTCGCAGTCTTGACCGTCACGTCCAAGTTCGTTAAAGCTTGTCACGCTATAAATATCACTGCTGATCTCAAACTCATTTGCTAATATCTTAGCAGCGATTCTGACTTGCTCAAGTATGGTACCGCATCCTAATAATTGTGCTTTAAGCTTAGATTGTTTACTCGTAGCAACCTGTTCTAGTTGATAGATTCCTTTAAGAATGCCTTTTTCGCAGCCATCAGGTATCGCTGGGTGAGCGTAATTTTCATTCATTAGGGTAATGTAGTAGAAAATATCTTCTTGCTCATCGCCGTACATACGCTTGAGGCCGTCTTGTACAATGACCGCGACTTCATACGCATAGGTTGGATCGTAGCTTAAGCAGTTTGGTATGACACCTGCCTGAATGTGCGAATGGCCATCTTGGTGCTGTAAGCCTTCACCATTTAGAGTCGTTCGTCCGGCGGTTGCGCCTAAAAGAAAGCCCCGTGCTCGCATGTCGCCGGCAGCCCAAGCCATATCACCAATTCGTTGGAACCCAAACATAGAATAGTAAATGTAGAAAGGAATCATGGGGCAGTCATTCGTAGAGTAGCTTGTTGCTGCATTTACCCAAGAACACATGGCACCTAATTCATTGATACCTTCTTGAAGAACTTGTCCTTTTTGATCTTCTTTATAATAAGCCATTTGGTCTTTGTCTTGTGGGGTGTAGTTTTGCCCAAGACTTGAATAAATGCCGATTTGTCTGAAGAGACCTTCCATACCAAATGTTCTGGCTTCATCAGGAATAATAGGGACAATCCGTTTGCCTATATTCTTGTCTTTGAGTAAAGTCGCCATAATCCGAACAAAAGACATCGTGGTTGAAACCTCACGGTTATCGGTTCCTTTTAACACGGCATCAAATGCAGATAAGTTAGGTATTGTTAATGCTTGTGTGAAGCGTTCAAGCCGTTGCGGTGTCATTCCCTTTAAAGCTTGACGTTGCTTTATCATGTACTGGATTTCTGGTGAATCCTGACCAGGATGATAGTAAGGAATGTCCGCTAATTGATTGTCATCAATCGGTAGGTTAAAGCGATCTCGGTAGTGGCGAACTGAATCTTCGTCGAGTTTTTTAACCTGATGTGCAATGTTTCTTGCTTCGGCAGCTGCACCCATACCATAACCTTTAATGGTTTTAGGTAAAATAAGCGTAGGTTTGCCATTTTTATTTTGCGCTTCAGCAAAGGCCGCATAAACTTTGACGGGATCGTGGCCGCCTCGTTTAAGAGCAAAGATTTCATCGTCAGACATATCGGCGACTAAAGCGGCTGTTTCTGGATATTTGCCAAAAAAGTGTTGTCGCATATACGCACCATCTTTTGATGCATAGTCTTGATATTCGCCATCAATCGTTTCTTGCATGAGCTGTAACAATTTACCAGAGGTGTCTTTGGCTAATAGTCCATCCCATTCGCTGCCCCAAATGACCTTGATAACATCCCAGCCAGCACCCTTAAATAAACCTTCCAATTCTTGGATAATTTTACTATTGCCTCGAACAGGGCCATCCAAGCGTTGTAAGTTGCAATTGATAATAAAGACCAAATTATCGAGATTTTCTCGAGCAGCAAGCGTAATGGCGCCTAGAGATTCTGGTTCATCACATTCGCCATCACCCATGAAGCAGTAGACCATTTGTTCAGAGCAGTCTTTTAAACCTCTGCTCGTTAGGTAACGTAAGAATCTTGCTTGATAGATGGCTTGCATCGGGCCTAATCCCATCGAAACAGTTGGAAATTGCCAGTATGTTGGCATCAGTTTCGGATGAGGGTATGAGGATAAACCTTGACCATCAACTTCTTGGCGAAAATTATCCAGTTGGCTGGTAGTGAGTCGGTTTTCTAAAAATGAACGTGCATAAATACCAGGTGCGATATGACCTTGATAGTACACGAGATCACCCCCGTCTTTTTCATTAGGCGCTTTAAAAAAATGGTTAAAGCAGACGTCGTATAGGGTTTCACTTGAAGCAAAGCTTGCGATGTGACCACCTAAGTCTAGATCTTTTTTCGAACCACGTAAAACAAGCGCCATGGCATTCCAACGAATGATTGCGCGAATTCTGTTTTCTAGCGTTCGGTCACCTGGCATAGCAGGTTGGTCGATTGCTGTAATTGTATTGATATACGACGTTGTCGCGGTACTTGAGATAGAGCACCCATTTTGCTGGGCTCTGTCGATTACTTGACTCAATATATATTGAGCTCGTTCAAACCCATCAACTTCAATGACGGACTCAAGAGCCTCTAGCCATTCTTGCGTTTCTAGTGGGTCGATATCATGGGGTGATACTGTCGCCATGTCATTTGCCCTTTTTATTTTTAATATTAAAAATTAAAGTGATCTGTACGTTTAGATTACTGACTTGCTATGCAAAATCCTTGCATATTTTGTGCATACATGTGAATGATCAATTATAGAGTATCATTAAAAGATAAAGGCATCGAAAATAGAGTATTTTCTTAGTCCTTAGTTCATGATAGATCCTCTTTTTTTAACCATTGCTATCAATGTAGGCGATACATGAAATAAGTATAGATTGAACGACATAAGACGACGTTTATCTTTTTCCTCAGGGGGGGTACCATAGACAGCGCGTATTGATGTCACCAATGTTTATTAGGGTGTATCTGATTTCCTTGCAAGCTATTCATGATACGATATTTATAGCGTCGTTTATAGCTTTTAATCATAAAATATCCAATAAATTTTGAAAGCTTAAGCAAAATTTGTTTCAACTTGTGGATATTGTTTTGAGTCTTTCTCCTATTGTTAAGAACCTGTATGGTATACGTTGTTGATCCGAAGGTATCGCGGAGATTTCTTTTGTTGGATAAAAAAAGTTCTACTGATTGAGTTAGGACACTGACTCAGTTGACCAATCCGGTCATAGTGAGTAACGAGAGACAGACCAGTGTCATGATGATGGTACGTTTTTTAAGATCTAAATAAGCAGCAGTAATTTCTTGCGTGGTTTCCTTTTGTAGTTCATCTTTTGAGAATGTTGCAGCAGTTGCGACTTGGCAAACAAAGTTTTTTGCTTCTAGCGTGAGATCGGGTAATTGAATTAACCATTGCGTGGATGCTTTAGAGAAATTTCCAATGATAAGATAAAGGGTGCTGATAATACGGCATGGTATCCAGTCGCACAAAAAAATGACTTGTTCAAGGACAGGGTGCTCGATCCCTTTTTCAAAAAAATAGCGTTGTAGAAATAGAAAGGTTGTGTACAAACTCATCGCTGCCGGGCCTAAGAGCATCAAATAGAAGATTAAAACAATTACTTTTTGGTAATGCTCCCAAATCATCAGATGCCCTATTTCATGGCCAATAGACTCGTAGTGTTCATTTTTATTAGGGAATGCTTGACGCAGAGCCTCAAGTTGTAAAGCCGCTTTTTTGTCGTCACCTGATTCAACAGTTTCAAGGTAGTCTTCTATAGAGCGGATATGTGATATTTGATTAAAACAAAGCCACGTAACGCAAAGCCAAAGAAGAAGACTGAATATACCACCAAAGACTCCGTAGACTAAAAATTGTAAAAGCAATACAATGATATTTGGGGAGATTAGGAACATCCAAAATACAATGGCATGATCAAGGGGACTTTCATTAAAAAAAGAAGTTTTGACTTTGTAGAGAAGTGATTCCCAAGAAAATGGCTTTAAAAACAAGACAAATCTTGAGAGAAAGGCAACAATAATAAGTGTGAAAAGCGTCATAATTTGTCCAAAAAATCGACTAGCATAGCTAGTTTTTTACTTTTTTTAGTTGTTCAAAAAAGTAAGTCCAATCAAAATTATCTTGAATGGTGGCATTGCTCTGAGAGGTTATCTCATGAAAGCCAACGATATGATCAGCGGTTATTTCAGGAAAATCAGACATAATTCTTTGTGTGAGTGCAATGAGAGATTGATACTGCTCCTTGCGATAGAATGGTCTACCTATGTTTTCAAGTTCAATGCCAATTGAAAAATCATGCGGGTTGATACTGCTATCGGTCATGGTTTGTTTAGCGAACCATGCTCGCATATGTAACGGGACGTATTGGACAATGTATCCATCTTGTTGAATAAAAAAGTGAGATGACACGCGAAGTCCGATGAGTTGTTTAAGTTGCTTTGATGATTCTGAAGCTAGATTGCCCATGAACAACTGCTCAACAAATGGTTGACTAAACGTACCAGCAATGGTGCTTAAATGATTAACAACAAGTGTGTTGACTTCGACATTCGCAGGTCGCTCATCGAAGTAAGGTGAGACTCTGCATTCAATGGTGTCAGAATACCAACCAAGAACATTCACCAAAGCATCTGGACTTTTATTTTCACTCATGAGACACCCTTGCTTATAGCATTAATCAATCTTATCATACAATATTAGGCTAAATATCATACAATTTTAATTATTTTTCAAATAAATTAATCTTATTTTTTCTTGTACATATATTGAAAGAATAGACAGAATCTAAAAAAAAGTATGCTGGAGGTTGATAACTGTCTAAGGCTTGCGTTCATTTATATACCAGGTAAAATATGCTTTTTAGACTTCATATTAGGTAGGTATTTGTAGCATGCTTGAACTAGACGTATTAGCAAACGTTAGGAGTACTTTACAAGAGGATTTAAATAGTGTCATCGACGTTGATTCTGATATCACCGCTGCTTTGATACCGGCCTCACAGCGAGCTTTGGCACATATTGTGTCAAGAGAAACGGGCGTGTTTTGTGGTCGAGCTTGGGTCGATGAGGTTTTTCAACAGCTTGATCAAAATGTTGCAATTGTGTGGCGAGTTGCTGATGGTGATGTTGTTGAATCGAATCAAGTTCTATGTGTATTACAAGGTAACAGCCGTTCTATTTTAACTGGTGAACGTAGTGCGCTCAACTTGTTGCAAACCTTATCAGGAACAGCCACTATCGTACATGCGTATGTACAGCAATTAGGTGCTAGTAAGACCAAATTGTTGGATACCAGAAAAACTTTACCTGGCTTGAGAAAGGCACAAAAATATGCTGTTACATGTGGTGGCGGATTTAATCATCGTATTGGTTTATATGATGCTTACTTAATCAAAGAGAATCATATTCTTGCTTGTGGCGGTATCTCAGCTTCGATTGCGATAGCTCGAGAGCATCATCCAGATAAACTGATTGAGGTTGAAGTAGAAAACCTTGATGAGTTACAACAAGCCATCGACGCGAAAGCTGATATTGTGATGTTAGATAATTTTGATCTAGCAAGTATGAAAGCTGCTGTAGCGATGAATCAACAACGAGTTAAACTGGAAGTCTCTGGTAACATTACGTTAGCGCAGGTAGCTGATTTGGCAGAGATTGGTATGGATTATATTTCTGTTGGTGCGCTGACTAAACATGTTAAAGCTTTAGATTTATCGTTGCGTATTCTGCAGACGTATTGATCTACAAATGCCCTCCTACTATCTGTAATGGCTATTCTTCTCTCTGCAAAGCAGAGCAGGCAGGAGAATGGCCAAAGATTCGCAGGATCTAAATAATGCACTGTTCTGTTGCTCGATACATTGTCTAATCATTGATCGGCGGTGCTAACACAACCGCCAGCAAAATAAAAACCACCCACAGAAAAAATTTGCCAAATATGCTAGGTACATCATTCCATTTATCATGTGGGGCGCGCCTGACGATGCACCTAAAGCCAGTGATTGTGCGCACATTGATGAGCGAAGCTGATTAGAACAAAATCTTTAAGACTTTCTATCTTTTGTTATAGAATTGGATTGTTAATTTTTATAATGCTTGACTAATATATTAATCAAATTAACTGATCTGCTGCCCATTATGTCTAAAAAAACGATGTTG
>JADHND010000046.1 GCA_016779685.1 Shewanellaceae bacterium
AGCCAGCATCATTAATTCCCATACAAGGTGCATTATTGGAATGCAGAGAACTGTCTTGCCGAGCGCCTACCACCAACACCTTACCATCATCACTAAGCGCCATCTGCTTGCTAGCACCAGCAAAAAAACTGGTTGCTGCTGGTTGCGCGGACGGGAAAATCTGATGACTCACAACCCAAGCGCCCGTGTTGTCTAGCACATATTCGACTAAACTGTGCTTACCTCCCACAGGAGGGGCGGTGCAATCTTCGTACTTTTCAATGTTATGGGTACAGGTTTTGGGTGCTATTTCTCGCACAAACATACGCGTCGATTCAGTATTCATCACATAATGCACGTCGTTGTCTAACGTCGTCGTCGTGTTTTCAACCAAGAAAAAACCGCTCCCGCCCAGCAAATCTAAGGCCGAGGTGCCGCCGCTGCCGCCGCCACTGCTTTCATCACCACAGCCAAGCGTCAGCGATAAGGACGCTACTATCATTATCCATTTTTTATTTCGTTGCATCACTCAAGTCCTCTTGGTTAGACTTTACATCCACATTCAACTGAATTATTTGGACAAAACAATGTTTTTAATACTGAAACATGCTTTTCTTTTGATTATAAATTTAGCATGACTTTCAAAATTGTGCTATTTTTCAGGGCGTTGTTAGAATGCTTTTTTAGGGGAAGTCAGGTCAAACTGGATAATTTTTTTCAGGTAGAACCTATTTTCATTTTATAAACTGCAATCTGTATCTATAATTAAAAGACGTTGTCTAAGGGAGCGCCTCACTGTTATGAAACCGTCTTTTATCCAGCCCAAAAAAACACCTTGGCTCAATCGTTTACCAATATTTCTGCATAAAATGCTCTACAGTGCGCACCAGACGGAATCGTACGTGCTGATCCAAATGAACAAACTGATTCTAAAGCAGCTCATTCAGCAACAACCCACCTATGAGATTGAATTAAACATCACCAATAAAAACAATTTTGAAGTTGAGTTTTCCCACGGCCAACTTGAGTTTACCTGCGCTGACCGCCATTTTGAATTGACCTTTGAACCAGAAAAAGTTTTAAAGCCGGGCAGCATCCAAGCGGTGTTGCTGATGGATAAACTCTCAGATGCTGAGTACCAACACTTGCTCACAGCGCAAAGCCCACAACCCAGTGCGTTTACCATTCACATGCATTTTAATTCAAAGCTATATGCTTTTGATAAAGAAGAACGCGCTGCACACCACATTCATATGGTGTACCCAACTTCATTGAGGCTCAATGAGCCTTCCTATGTCGATTGAAGTCAGCGTTTATTGTAAGCGTCCCGACACCAAGGGCGTCAGTTGCGTACGAGGTTGAAACAACAAGGCAAACAACTGATGATTGCTCATCGATGCATTCCCTAACTTACGCTTGATCTCTCGCAGGGTTGCCTGAATGTAATGGCGATGACATTGAGATTGCAGCGCCAATATCCCATCATGACGATGTTCCACCAAGTGCTCTAGCAATCGATATTCCGCCGATGTCAGCACCGCGCCCAAATGACTCAGCTGTAGCGCTAACGCTGGCGCAGCCTGCTCCAACAAGGATGGTACGGGTGGCTGATCAAGCATGGTGCGCATTTCAAACCACATATCGGGATAACGCGTCAACAAAGCCGTTTGTGCTTGCGCCAATTTACAACGAACCCAATGCAAATGTGGCATGAGCTTGGTTGATACAGGTTGATGGCTCACAAAAGTGAGTAACTCAAAGCCCATTTCAACTGGCTTGACCCAATCGTATTTCAAAAAAGCATCCTCCGTTTTTAAACAGGTTTTGCGATAATGACGATAGTGATGCAATACATCGTGTTGGCTGTTGATAAGATGCAATCCTGGTTGAATTCGATGATGAAAATGCATATCTAAATTTTTTTCCCAAAAGATACAATGCCAATTGTAATCGGTTGGAATCATCATGATGCGCGCCGCTGATACATCGAAGCGACAATAGCCGCATTTTTCAATGCCATAGGGCATCAAATGTTGCTGCATAAACCCCTGCATGACCTTGGCAACCTGCTTAAAATGTTGATGAAAAATATACATAGCATTCCTTTTTTATTGATGGCGTTCGGCTGTGCTTAACGCAAGTTAACACCTTAAGTATGTAAATCGAAGTCAGCTTATTTCAAAAAAAACCGACCGACAGCTCGCTTATGCTATAGTACCATAGTTCTGGTTTAGGCTTCAAAATCACAGCAAACCGACGTCATGTACCATCCATATAAGAAGAAAAATCTATGTCAAATCGACCCCAAAATTATCTAAAGCGCGAAGCTTTCCAGTGTCATTATGAAATCGTTGGCGAAGGCGAACCTTTGCTGATCATCGGAAGTGTCCAATATTATCAACCTTTATTTGCGCGCTTAGCCTTACCCAACATCCAATGTATTTTTTTTGATCAGCGTACCCATGCCATACCGACTGCGCCAACCCAAGCCGCTGACTATACCATCGACCGCATCACGGCTGATATTGAAGCGCTGCGCTGTCATCTCAAGCTGCCCACTTGGTCAGTGTTTGGCCACTCGGGTCATGCTTTATTAGCGATGGCCTACGCCCGCGCCCACCCCAATCACGTCCAACGCTTACTTTTATGTGCGATCAGTCCTGATTTGAGTCCCGCCACCTTTGCCGCTGCCGATGCCCATTGGACAACCACTGCCAGCGCTGCACGCCAACAACACTGGGCGCAACAAATGGCTCAGTTGCCGGCCGACCTGCAAGCCGATCCTGAACAGATCATGCAACACATCTGCCGCCGCATGGGCGCTCGACGCTGGTATGATTATCGCTTTGATGAACAAGCACTTTGGGACAAGGTTCATGTCAATGCCACTGGCTTTGCTAGTTTATGGCAAGATCAGTTCAAACAGCCTGCGCAAGTGGCCGATGGCCACCGCTTTACCATGCCCACATGGTTAAGCTGGGGGCGATACGACTTCAGTTATCCATCTATCGACTGTTGGGAACCCTATCGAATACAATTTAATGATTGGAACCAAACCATCTTTGAACGCAGTGGTCACACGCCCTTTTACGAAGAACCCGCTGCCTTTAATCAAGCGCTGCTCAATTGGTTTCAAAGTTAAAACGAGCTGATCACCTCTAGCTCGCTTAGACCGTGGTGCAGCGCATCATAAATTTCTCTTTTAAAAAAAATCAGCTACAATTCAAGTTCAAAGATATCTTTCAAGAAGGATGAACCTATGTTTCAAAATATTGCAATTTTCGGCAGCTCTGGTGCCATTGGGCAAGCTTTTATTGAACACTTATCGAACCAACATCCGCAAGCCACCCTGCATGCTTTTTCGCGGCAGGTGCAGAACTCTGATCGCAACAACGTCCAGTCCCATGCGATTCATTACACCGACGAAGCAGCCTTAGCCCAAGCAGCAAGCCACATCAGTCAACTCTCTGCGCTCGATTTGGTGTTAGTCACCAATGGCATCCTACACGATGACCAAGTCCAACCTGAAAAATCGATTAAAAACATCGCCAGTGATAACATGCATCATGTCTATGAAGTCAACACCATCGTGCCGGCTCTGATCGCAAAGCACTTTTTACCCAAAATGGCCAAAGACAAGCCTGCCATCTTCGGGGCTTTAAGTGCTCGCGTCGGCAGCATCTCGGACAACAAGTTAGGCGGTTGGCACGCCTATCGCGCAGCCAAGGCCGCTTTAAATATGATTCTCAAGAATGCCGCGATTGAACTGGGACGCACCCACAAACAATTGATTGTTGTTGGCTTGCATCCCGGTACCGTTGATAGTACGCTATCGCAACCCTTTCAAAGTCATGTACCTGAACACAAATTGTTTTCCCCAGCGTACGCAACAGAACAACTATTACAAGTCCTAAGTCGCTTAAGCCCCGAACACAGCGGGCGCTGTTTTGCTTGGGATGGAGAGGAGATCCCCACTTAATGCCACAAGCCGTATCTATTGTTTGGTTTCGCCAAGACTTACGTATAACCGATCATCCTGCGCTGGTCGCAGCCTCTAATAACGGGCGCGTCCTCCCTTGTTTTATTCTCGATGATGTCAATCCACCAAAACAACAACAACATGGTGCCGCAAGCCGGGTCTGGCTGCACCACAGTTTAACCGCCCTTAACCAAGATTTGGATAATTGTCTGTCGTGTTATGCTGGTGATCCCATTCGCGTCTTTGCCCAGCTCGCTGAACGCTACGACATCCAACATGTCTACTGGCACCGTTGTTATGAACCTTGGCGCATTCAGCGCGACCAAGCCGTGAAAAAATTTTTACAAGATTTGGGAATCCCTGTTACCAGCTTCAATGGCTCGTTGTTATGGGAACCCTGGACGATTCAAAAAAAAGACGGTACCCCTTACAGAGTCTTTACCCCCTTTTATAAAAAAGGGTGCTTGACAGCAGAACCACCACGCCAACCCATACCCGCGCCCAAAGCCCTACATTGCATCAAAGATCCCGAACACAGCCAAAGCATTACCAGCCTGAACTTATTGCCTGCCCAAACTTGGCAACAATCCTTGGCTGAACCATGGCAAATCGATGAAGCAGGCGCACAGATAAGGTTAACTCAATTTATACAACAGGGGCTCCCTTTTTATAAAGAGGGGCGCAATGTGCCGGCTAAACCCTATATATCCAGGCTCTCTAGTTATTTACGCTGGGGGCAACTCTCACCAAATCAAATTTGGTATCGCATCCAAGCCCAAGGCGATACCCCCGATACGCAACATTTTTGCAGTGAACTTGGCTGGCGTGAGTTCTCTTACCATTTGTTGTTTCATTTTCCAACCCTGCCAAATACGAATTTACAGGCCAAATTCAACGCGTTCCCATGGCAGCAGCAACCTACCCAACTACGAGCGTGGCAACAAGGACGCACCGGCATTCCTATTGTCGATGCTGGGATGCGTGAGCTGTGGCAAACGGGCTTCATGCACAACCGCGTGCGCATGATTGTCGGCTCTTTTTTAGTCAAAAACTTACTGCTGGACTGGCGGCACGGTGAACATTGGTTCTGGGACTGTCTGTTTGACGCTGATCTGGCCAACAACAGCGCCAGTTGGCAATGGGTGGCTGGCTGCGGTGCCGATGCTGCGCCTTATTTTCGGATCTTCAATCCGGTGACCCAAGGCCAAAAATTTGATCCCCACGGCACCTACACCCGCCGTTATGTCCCGGAACTCAAAAATGTGCCTGACAAATACCTTTTTAATCCATGGGAAGCACCCAGCTTGTTGCTCCAAGAAGCGGGCGTGTTGCTCGGCAAGCACTACCCCAAACCTATCGTTGATCTCAAAACCTCTCGCGAAGCGGCGCTGAGCGCGTTTGCTTCCTTAAAACAAGGCTCAGCATCATGACCACGTTAAGGGTGATACTGGGCGACCAACTGTCGCACAGCCTCGCAACGCTCCGCGATGCCGACCCCAAACAAGATGTGATCTTGATGTGTGAGGTCTGGGAAGAAGCCACCTATGTCCGCCACCATCAACAAAAAATCGCTTTTATCTTTTCAGCTATGCGCCATTTCGCAGCCGAGTTAAGTCGGCGCTTTCAACAGGTACGCTACGTTGAATTAAATGATCCGGCCAACACAGGTTCGTTCACGGGTGAAGTCGCTCGCGCCATTGTCGCGCACAGCATTGACCGCATTGTGGTAACCGCGGCCGGTGAATATCGCGTTCAACAAATGTTGGATCAATGGGAGCAGGACTTTCAGCTCCCTGTTGAATGTCGTCAAGATGATCGGTTTTTATGCGATCTGGCGACATTCGCTGAATGGGCGGGCACAAAGAAACAACTGCGGATGGAATTTTTCTATCGCAAAATGCGCCAAGATCACGACTGTTTGATGGATGGCAACCAGCCTATCGGTGGCCAATGGAACTTTGATGCCGACAACCGCGCGCCAGCGGACGCGGCTTGTCGCCCGCCTAAGCCCTTCCAAATCAAACCCGATACCATCACTCAAGCGGTACTCGACTTGGTAGAACAACAATTTGGGGATCATTTTGGCGACCTCAAGCCGTTTCATTGGGGCGTGACGACTAAACATGCCCAACAAGCGCTGGCTCATTTTATTCAACACGCCTTGTCGAACTTTGGCCGCTATCAGGATGCGATGGTGCAAGACGAACCGTGGATGTACCATGCCCATATTGGTTTGTACCTCAACTGTGGTCTGTTGCTGCCATTAGATTGTATCCGCGCGGCTGAGGCTGCGTTCCATGCCGGTCAGGCGCCACTCAACGCTGTCGAAGGCTTCATTCGCCAAATATTGGGTTGGCGCGAATTTGTGCGCGGGATCTATTGGTTAAAAATGCCAAGCTACGCCAAAGCCAATGGCTTGCAAGCCAAGCGCGCTCTACCCAGTTTATATTGGGATGGCAACACACAGATGAATTGTCTCAAGCAATGTGTCCAAGCCACGCAGCGCCATGCCTATGCCCATCACATTCAACGGTTGATGGTACTGGGAAACTTTGCCTTGCTCATTGGTGTCAAACCCACTGAACTCAATGCTTGGTTCTTAAGTGTCTATGCCGATGCGTACGAGTGGGTCGAAATGCCCAATGTCAGCGGAATGGTGTTGTTTGCTGATCAAGGTTATCTGGCCAGTAAGCCATACGCCGCAGGCGGCAGTTATATCAACAAAATGTCCAATTATTGTCAAAAATGTCGCTATAACGTCAAACAAAAAAATGGGCCTGATGCCTGCCCGTTTAATTATTTGTACTGGTTTTTCTTAGACCAGCACCGCGATCAACTACAACGCAATCCACGGATGGCCATGATGTACCGCACTTTTGAGAGAATGGGAGCGGAAAAACAAGACGCTGTGCGCCAAGACAGTCAACTTTTTTTAAAAGCCTTATCATTTTTATAAGTTGGCATCCCTATTGCTTCATGAGATTAATTCTAAAACCATGTTATGAGTATCTTATGAAATCAAATAATTTTGCTATGTGGACAATCCTCACTCTCAGTTTAATGTCAACTGGCTGTGATAATACGGCAGATGACTTGGCACTATTAGCTGATGGTGGTTTACCAACTGACGGCACGGGTGGCGGCATTGAAACCATCAATAATAAAGGAGATACGATTATAACCAATGTTGATTATAGTCATTTAGTCGATGAAGATAAAATAGGTATTCCCGACAACACGGGAGAGGTCTTACGTCAATCTATCATCAACATAGATCTCAAAATGGATGTGGCCGAAATGATTGCCGCAGATGCCGATATACTGGATTTTTCTAGTTTTGATCCTGCTTTTCGACCAGATACCAAAAAGAGCTTTATGATTGAGGATAGCAATCTCGTGATCAAAGATTCTGCTGATAATACCTACCCTATCGTAATTTATATGGTACCTTATCAGTATGGTTCGACCAAAATCACTATGGCTGTCTTTGCCACGATCAACAATCTAGCATATAACAGTCTTAGTTTAAACCAATCACATACCGCATTTTATCTCAGAGGCGCCTATTTAGGTAACACACAGATTGTTTCTAGTTATGTGTGGGGAAAATCCAATATGGTGCCCACAAATGAAAACACAACCCTGCCGACATCTTGGGTCGCTGGAGCTGCTACTATTGAACAGGGTTCGACCGATATTTTACACACCCCTTCGGTCACCAAATATGCTTGTTACAAAGCCTATAGTGGCACGGATTGCGATTCATACGATAACGACACTAATAATAACAACAAAAGTTTTGAAAAAATCATGTTCCAGCCCATTGCAACCGTTGGCTATCAAAATTTTGATTTTTTCAATTTCGGCTTTACTGATACCACCCTTGCTGGCCTGGCTGTGAAAAGTGATTACACGGAAGTACAAAAAACTGAATATCATAATTTAGCACTTGCTCAAACCAAGGCTAAATTAGAGGCAGAGGCCGATGTCACTCAAAGCGATATCGGTTGGTATGGCTTACCCATCACAAAGCGGGAAAGTATCATTCGCTATCACAATACCGAGCTCACATTCACTTTTACGGATGACGCCGGGATCGTAGATGGCACGACGATGAAGGTCTCTTCGATTAAGTTGGCGCACTACACCAAGGGCACAAATCAATCTACAACACCGGTCGAGATTTTAAGCGGTGAAAAAACTCTGTCACTACAAAATCAGACGACAGTCGCAGAGTAAATAAGGTGGCTTAATTAAGCATAGGCACAATCAGAACCATAGCTGGGTGGCAGACTTCTTGAAACAGTTGGCCACCCATTAAGATAAATTATGAAAGGTCTTGCTGGAATTTGACGATACCGTATATTCAAGATCACAGGCTGCATCTGCTGAGGCAAAGACACTGCTTCGAAACGGCGATTGCGTGGATAATAACTTGGCATTGTTTGCATGAATTGACAATTAGAACCATAACCACCGGCAATATGTCGGACAACGTTGTCCGCTAAATTAAGTTGCTGCATAAATATCCTTTTTTAGATTTTTTATCTTCTATATGATGACTAAGACCGATGTTGATCACAACATCAGCTAGTTTCAACAAGATAACATACACACACTTAATTTAAAAGCGCCTAAAGCCTCCCACCCTAAGCGCTTTAACATAACCTTGGTCAAATACGCCTAAGACGCGTCCTCGTCTAAGAGCTGTTGTAACTGCATTTTAGCGGTGGGCGTCAGTTCTATCGATACGTTTTTTTTACCCGCATAAAACACCAAGGTTTGATCAGTATAAGTCACGCTATCAACCTTCAACGCAGGTTTAGCGACCCGAGGTGTTGCTGTGGGTGATCGTTCAGTTTGCTGCTTTATTTTATCCAATAAAGTCTGCGCAGCTTGACGCAAATTCAATTGTTGCCAATCCTGTTCTAGCCATTGGTCTATATGCGCCCTGGTTCGAATCGCATCCTGTTCCCAAGCTTGGGTCAGAAGATATAAAGCTTCGACATCTTGTGCTTGAGTTTGGGCGGCAAAGTCTTGAATCAGGCTTGGTGTCGTGGCCACTTTCAATAATTTACTGAGTCGAGGAGATGACACCTGCAATTGACGACAAGTCTCTTCTCGCTTAAGCCCCTGTTCTTGACTCATGTGATGATAGTGCGCTACTGCTTGCGCATATTCAATCGCTTTTAAGTCTTCACGCTGGGCATTCTCTTCGATTTGAATGGCCAAGCGCTCCAAATCTGTAGGCGGATGACGCAAGACGGTTATTTTGACGGTAGCAACCATCTTGGATGCCATGATGGCACGTAAACGCCGTTCACCCGACACCACTTTAAATTTATCACCGTGTTTAAGGGTTAAAATAGGTTGCAATTGGCCATGCAGTTCAATGGATTGTTGCAGGGTAACAATGGCTTCGGATAAAAAAACCTGCCGCGGTTGCGCTGGGTCAATCTCCAACATGTGCTTATCAACCACCAAAAACTCTTTTTCAGCGTTTAAAATAGTTGAGGTGGATATTTTCTGCGACGCTCCCTGCGTTTGTTGTTGCATTTTTTGCATAAAGTTACTCATGCTTGTGCCTCTAATTGAGAGAGCAAGCATTCAACCAAGCGCTGATACTCATCGGCCTGCTTACATTGAGGCGCATACTCAAAGATGGATTGATACAAGGCAATGGACTCTTTTATTTTGACCGATTTAGATAAAGTGACTGGCATCACCAACTGCTTATATTGCGTTTGTAAGATGTCTTTAAAATAGGTATCAACCTTGGTTTTGGCACCAGACACTTCATTGATGACAATACCCAATACTTGCAACTGATGA
>JADHND010000047.1 GCA_016779685.1 Shewanellaceae bacterium
GCCGTATATGTGCTCCTTCTTGTGAAGCGACGCAGCCGCCGACGCCAATAATAAGGTTTGGCTTGTTCTGCTTTAGTTTTTTCCAACGTCCTAGCTGATGAAAAACTTTTTCTTGGGCTTTTTCTCGAATAGAACAGGTATTCAAGAGCAGCACGTCAGCTTCTTCAGGATGTTCAGTGACGATATAGCCATGGGTATCGTCGAGTAACTCGGCCATTTTTGACGAATCATATTCGTTCATTTGGCAGCCCCATGTTTTAATATGTAACTTTTTCGGCATGAAATGTTGTTCGCTTTGATTGAATAAAAGATGTCTTATTTTACAATCTTTACCCCAATATGGCTAGTTTCTTTAATCAAAGATTGTTTTAAATCAAGGACTTTTTAACATAAAAAAGTAGATGTTTTGTCAACACATCAAGCGTCAGCAGGATTTTGTACGCCGGTAGTGAAGTTGGTTGCTAGCACTTTGGTGTAGCTTGGTGGTATGCTAAGTGGGTGCACAAAATTGGTTGATAAGGTGAAAAATTTGAAAGCTTTTGATATTGTGGTTCACGGAGGCGGCATCATAGGTTGTGCGACGGCTTTGGGGCTCGCGCAATTGGGGTTTAGGGTTGGTTTAATTGAAAGCCAAATATCCTCATATCACCCGACACCTGAACAGTTTGACATCCGTGTGTCAGCGATCAATTTCTCGGCTGAAAAAGTGTTAGAACGACTGGGGATTTGGCGCTTGATTATGCAAGGAAGAACCAGACCATATAGTATGCTTGAAGCGTTTGAGGATGAATCCAATCGCTTAAGTTTTGATGCGAAGCAGATAGGCATGCCGTATTTAGGCCATTTTGTTGAGAACGGCTTTCTACAACATACTTTATGGCACAGTTGTGTGGAGCATGAGGCGATTGTTTGTTTTACCCCCGCTACGATATCGTCCCTAGTGATGCATGAACAATATGCTGATATTAAACTAGATTCTGGCGAATTATTGCAAGCTGCACTCGTGGTTGGCGCGGATGGTCGGACATCTAGAGTTCGGCAATTAGCCCATATTGGGGTGACGGGTTGGGATTATAAGCAAGCTGCGTTGATTATGAACGTGAAGACTGAAAATACATCTCAAACGACGACATGGCAACAATTTTCGGCGACAGGACCTAAAGCATACTTACCCTTAGCTGGTCAACATGGTTCTTTAGTATGGTACCATGATGTAGAACGCGTTCGACAACTTCAATTTATGCCTAAAGCACAGTTAAAAAAGACGGTTCAGGCGCATTTCCCAGGTAAACTAGCTGACTTTGAAATTCAGCAGGTTGCCCATTTCCCCATTCAACGTCAGCATGCACAGTCTTATTATCATCAGCGAGTTGTGCTGGTTGGAGACGCAGCTCATAGTATCCATCCACTGGCCGGACAAGGACTTAATCTAGGCTTTAAAGATATTGAAAAATTACTGGATGGTATCATGCAGGCTGGGATCCACTCTCAAGATCCTTTTTCTAGCCAAGTGCTACAAAAATATCAAACACAGCGTTATTATGACAATGCTTTCATGATGTCAGCGATGGATTTTTTTCATAGAGGCTTTCAAACTCAATTCGCTTTGGTTAAGCCGATTCGTCGCCTAGCGCTGATGGCTGCCCAACATTCGGGGCCTTTAAAAAATAAAGTGATGCGTTATGCGATGGGCTTTTAGTTATCATGAGATAATCTGCTCGTATAACCGGCTTAAACCAGTGGGAATGACCTGACATCTAAGCTGGTTAAATGTTATGATCCTATTTTTTATAACTCTGATGGGTTAAGCGTTTATGAAGCACATAAAATTGATAGTGGGACTGTGTAACCCAGGTGATCAATATCAAGATACCCGTCACAATGCCGGTGCTTGGCTGATTGATCATTTAGTGGGCTTAGGGCGTGAAACATTGCTAACCAATAAAAAAGTATTTGGTCAGCTAACAACGGTTAATTTGTTTGGACATAAGTTGTTTTTACTCAAACCCTTAACGTACATGAATGACAGTGGCCGTTCGGTTGCTGCTGTAGCACAGTTTTATAAGCTTGAGCCACCTGAGATTCTAGTGGTTCACGATGAATTAAGTTTGGCCCCAGGCTTGGCGCGCTTTAAGCAAGGAGGCGGTCACGGTGGACACAACGGGCTAAAGAGTATCATTGCGTCGCTGGGCAATCAAAAAGATTTTCTACGATTGCGATTAGGGATTGGCCATCCAGGTCATAAAGATGATGTGGTTAACTTTGTACTCAATAAGCCTTCAAGGCAAGAACGTGCATGCATTAATCACGCTCTTGCAGATGTCATGAGCGCTATTGAAATGGGCTTTCAAAAAGATATATTGCATGCGATGAATTATTTACATGCTTGTAAGGTAGATTCACCCGATGATGAGTCTAATTAACGATTTAACAAAGGTAATATTATGGGATTTAAATGTGGTATTGTTGGGCTACCCAACGTGGGTAAGTCAACATTATTTAATGCGCTAACCAATGCTGGGATTGAAGCACAAAATTTCCCCTTTTGTACGATAGAACCGAATCAAGGGGTGGTGCCTGTGCCTGACTTACGGCTTCAGGCGTTAACGAATATTGTTGAACCTCAAAAAGTGATCCCGGCCACCATGGAGTTTGTCGATATCGCTGGATTGGTTGCAGGCGCATCGAAAGGGGAAGGCTTAGGTAATCAATTCTTGGCGAATATTCGGGAAACCGATGCTATTGCACATGTGGTGCGTTGTTTTGATGATGCCAATGTCGTGCATGTGGGGGGCAAAGTTGATCCTTTAGATGACATTGAAGTGATCCATATGGAATTGGTGCTTTCAGACTTAGATACCTGCGAGCGAGCGATAACCCGTTTAAAAAAACGTGTTAAAGCGGGAGAAAAAAGTGCCCAATTAGAGTTACAAGTTTTAGAAAAGGTGGCTTTAACCCTAGAAAACAATCAGATGTTGCGTACCTTAGCGCTTTTAGAAGAAGAGCAACAAGCGATTGCATATTTAAATTTTTTGACGTCTAAACCCATGATGTTTATTGCAAATGTTGCAGAAGATGGCTTCGAGAGCAACCCTTATTTATCCCAAGTGATGGCACTTGCCGAAACTCAAAATTGCTTGGTGGTGCCCGTTTGTGCAGCCATAGAGGCCGAATTGTCTGAATTAGACGACGACTCGCGGTTGGAGTTTATGGAAGACTTAGGGATGGCTGAAGCTGGCTTAGATAAAGTCATTCGAACCGGCTATGCACTGCTGGATTTGCATACCTATTTTACAGCGGGTAAAAAAGAAGTTCGTGCGTGGACGATTCCGGTTCATTCAACGGCGCCACAGGCAGCTGGCAAAATTCACACAGATTTTGAAAAAGGCTTTATTCGAGCTGAAGTGATAGCTTATAACGATTATATAGCTGGTCACGGAGAAGTGGGTGCGAAAGAAAATGGTAAGTGGCGCTTAGAAGGTAAAGATTACATTGTAGCCGATGGTGATGTCATTCATTTTAGATTTAACGTCTAGTCGGGTGTCTCTGTGTTTGCTTTAGGGGCTGTTTTGCTTAAAATATAAGCAAGCGAGCATAAAACTTCAGTAAAATTGCAAAAACTAGTTGACCTCTAACCGCTGAATTTGCATAATACGTCCGCTTAAGAAAATAAGTGATGTATAAGGCTATGTAGCTCAGCTGGTTAGAGCACAGCACTCATAATGCTGGGGTCGCAGGTTCAAGTCCCGCCATAGCTACCATGAAAATACAGTGCGGGAGTGGCGGAATTGGTAGACGCACCAGATTTAGGTTCTGGCGCCGCAAGGTGTGAGAGTTCAAGTCTCTCCTTCCGCACCACTTTAAGTTTTGTAGGGATATCGCCAAGCGGTAAGGCAGCGGGTTTTGATCTCGCCATTCCCAGGTTCGAATCCTGGTATCCCTGCCAATTTAAAGCAGTCACTTTACTTAAGTTTCTAAACGTCCTGTAGGGATATCGCCAAGCGGTAAGGCAGCGGGTTTTGATCTCGCCATTCCCAGGTTCGAATCCTGGTATCCCTGCCATTTAGAAAAAGCATTCCCTTTTAATCTAATCCAGGTTCATTTTATTCATTCTGATTCTATCTTTTTGAGATCATCTGTGTAGGTCGCTAAACCATCTAGCGTTAACGGGCGAGAGTAATAGAAGCCTTGGTGATGTGTGATGTTATGGTTGATAAGATACTCTACTTGCGCCTCATTTTCGACGCCTTCAGCAACCATGTGCAATTGAGCAGTGTGGCCAAACTCGATAATGCCGTCTAATATGGTTCTTTTTAGATCGTTCGTAGCAATGGTATCGATAAACATCTTATCAATTTTAATGGTCTTTAAGCCTAAGTTTTGAATATAGGCAAAGCTACCATAACCCGTACCAGTGTCATCTAGTTTAATATTAATATCAAGCTCGGTAAACATTTGTAAGACTTGCTTCGCTTGATCCATGTCTTTAAAAGGCTGTCTTTCAGTCACTTCTATCGCGATAGGCAAATGGACAGAGTGGATATCACGGCATGCTTGTAAGAGCTCCTTGACGAATTGAGGGCGCTCTAGTTGGGTTGGGGCGACGTTAAAGCAAAATGGAATTTCACGAAAAATATCTTTATATTGTTGACGCTGTTCTTCAACTTGTTCAAAGAGAGAGAGCAACAATGGGTCAATGAGGCCAGTTGATTCTGCAATAAAGATAAATTCAGAAGGTGAGACAATGTAGTTATTAAAATCCCATCGCGCTAAGACTTCAACTGCGGTTACTTGGCCGGTAGTTGTATCTATAATAGGCTGATAATAAGGGTAAATTTGTTTTTTCTGAATGGCTTTTTTAAGAATACACTCCGGTTTCCTACTGTTGAAGTGTTGCCGAATGAGCCCGATAAGTACCAAGAGATTGAAGCCAATCAGTGCCCCGATAACAAAAGGTTTAAGATATGCATAATATCGTTTTTGAATGCTATCTAGATTAAATTCAAATGTCGCGCGCATGTTGTACAGATTGGCATTGAGACGGTAGAGGTCGTGTTGGTGATGATTAAATAAATTGGTTTCTTTGGTTTGCCAAATCACGCGGTAACAATGTATACAGTAGTTATCAATTAAGTCGATAGGCTCAAAGACCGTGAACCATGTTTGGTCGCTGATTGTTTTGGTAAAAACCAGCGCATTTATATTGTCTATTTTTACCAGAGACAATGATTCTGTTTCAGAAAGTGAATATTGATGGAGGTACGTAATGCTTTGCTTTTGTCTTTTCGTGACAAAGCCTTCACTCCAACAAATCTTCTTCGTGTTGAGGTCGGTATAGCCAAAAATACGTATAATGGAGGATTGATATTCCAGTCGCCATAAATTTTTTTGATCGCAAAGTTTGGTTTCTGATTGCGTGTTGATAATGATCCGCCGGCTGAGATCGATATGATGTTCAATTTCTTGGCGGTAGTGTTCAAGAGTGAATTTTGCATGTTGGAGACTGGCATGATGGGCGGACAAAAACAACAATGGTTGGTAGGCAACCATTGTTGTTGGAATCGAGAGTGCAGCTAAGACAATCAATCTTTTAAGCATATACGTACAATTTTTTATGCTTACATTGTTTTAACACTTTTATAAGTGTAATCCGTGCTGGGCTATTTTTCACCTTTCTATGGCTTAAAAATAAGTTGTTGATGTATTGCGATGAATTGATTTAATTCATTTTGCGCAGTCTGTTGGTCGATTCGATCGTTATGGGGATTCAATGAACATCGCCATTCATAGTAAAATTTCAATTTAGGCTCGGTACCGGAAGGACGAACAATAATTCTACATTGCGGTAGATGGTAGATTAACATATCACAGGGTGGTAATTTAGACACTTGGCTGAGTCCATCAGTACCGACATTAAGTAAGTCTTCGACCTGTTGAACAGGTTCTGCACCTAGATGTGTTGGTAGGTGAGTGCGTAACCGTTGCATTAAATTTTCATTTTCAGATGTTAAGTTGACTGAAACTTGCTGATGCAAATAAAGGCCGTGTTTGCGGTACAATTCAGTCAGTTTATCAAAAATAGTTAAGTTTTGTTGTTGTAGTTTCGCGACCATTTCAATAAAAATAATGAGGGCATGTACGCCATCTTTATCCCAAACCAGATCACCAAACATGTATCCAAGCGCTTCTTCGTAAGCAAAAGCTAAGGTTGGTTTATTTTGCGTGTGTGCTTGAGCCGTGTTTGCGAGCCATTTAAAGCCAGTCAGTGTTTGAAATGAATGCGCTTGGTGTGCTGCAACAATGGCTTTGAGCATGCTTGACGATACCAGACTGTTACCAATGCAAGCACTCTTGGGATCTGCTGCTTGTGTTAACAAATAATCTGCTAATAAGCAGCCAATCTGATCGCCGGTGAGAACTTGATAAGCATTGCTATCGTCGCGTACGGCAACAGCCAGTCGGTCAGCATCTGGATCGTGTGCGAATGCGAGCTGTGTTTTATGCTGTTGAGCAAGGTTTAAGAGGGCTTGTAGAGCGGATCTATTTTCAGGGTTAGGGTAGGCGACGGTTGGAAAGTCGCCATTAGGTTGAGCCTGATTTTCAACGGTATAAAAGTGCTTGAGCTCTAAAGCTGACATTAATTGTTGCGTGATTTGATACCCAACACCGTGTAGTGCGGTGTAGGCAACCGATATGTTCTTACAAGATGCTGGCTGTGACGATAAATGTTTGAATGACAGCACGTAATCTAGATAGTTTTTTATATAGGATTCATTTAAATAGACCAGCCGTTTTTGGTTTTCAGCCGTCACTAATTCCATGGTTTTAATCGGTTTAAACGCATGCTTTTCGATCAGTTCTTGAATGGCTAAATGATGCGGAGCATTGATTTGAGCACCATTGCGCCAATATAGCTTAAAACCATTGTACTCTGGAGGATTGTGGCTAGCCGTAATCATGATACCAGCATCGCAGCCTAGTGTTGGGATTCCAAATGAAATGAGTGGTGTTGGACATACCCTATCGAGTAGATAGACACGTATGCCATAGGCACATAAGACTCGGGTGACATCTTCAGCAAAGGTTTGTGACTGATGCCGGCCATCATAACCCACCACCACCGACTGCTGTTGATCGCTGCCTTTTATTTGTTGTAGATATTCTGCTAGGCCAACAGTTGTTTGTAGAATCACCAAACGATTCATTCGATTTAGACCTGCGCCCATTTCTCCTCGCAGCCCAGCCGTTCCAAACTGAAGCCGTTGATTGAGCCGCTGTTGTAGAATAAGCGTTTGGTCTGAATCCAATAAATGTTGAATTTCTTGGCGAGTATCGGGATCAGGGTCGTTTTCAATCCATGAGTGAGCAATATGTTTCATAGTTTTGTTAAGTACAAGAAGCTTGAGATAAGTTTACATTAACACATTTATATGATGACAACAAACGTAGTCATCGCGGTGTCTAGCAACCTATGTTTGTAGGCAGCGGTTGCTAGACAATGGTATGTGTCGATGAATATTAATGTTGAAACATAGCAGAAATGGATTCTTCGTTGCTGACACGGCGAATTGCTTCTGCCAACAAACCAGATAAAGACAGTTGAGAAATTTTATCGACTTGTTGCAAGGCTTTAGTTAGAGGGATCGTATTGGTGACAATGACTTCGTCGATGACTGAATTTTGAATGTTCTCTACGGCATTACTGGAGAAAACAGGGTGTGTAGCATAGGCGAAGACGCGATTGGCATTTTGTTGTTTTAAGGCCTCAGCGGCTTTACAAAGTGTGCCGCCAGTGTCGATCATATCATCTACAATGATGCAATCTCGGTTACGAACATCACCAATGATGTGCATGACTTTAGCAATGTTAGCTTTCGGTCTTCTTTTATCAATAATGGCGAGATCCGTGTCATGTAATAGCTTCGCAATGGCGCGAGCCCTAACAACACCGCCTATATCGGGAGAAACAATAACTGGATTTTGAAAGTTTTTTGCGAGCATGTCATCTAATAAAACGGGACTGGCAAAGACATTATCGACAGGTACATCGAAAAAACCTTGAATTTGCTCTGCATGCAAATCGCAAGTTAAGACCCGATCTACGCCAACACTGGATAGAAAATCAGCGACTACTTTGGCGGTGATGGGTACCCGTGCACTGCGAACTCGTCGATCTTGACGCGCATAGCCAAAATAAGGGATCACCGCTGTAATGCGGCCAGCCGAAGCTCGGCGTAAAGCATCGACCATCACGATAAGTTCCATCAAATGATCATTGGTTGGTGCGCAGGTTGATTGAATAATGAAAACATCCGCTCCCCGCACATTTTCATTAATTTCGATGTTGATTTCACCATCATTAAATTTACCAACAACACAGTCTCCCAGCTTGCAGCCTAAATGAGTAGCGACTTCTTTTGCGAGTGTTGGGGTTGCATTTCCAGCAAATAGTTTTATATCAGGCACGTCTGAGACCTCTAGCATAGTGATTTAATTCGTTTGCTGATTGTTATGATCATTATAACATGATTCCAAGATTCAATTTATTTGAGTTTGGCAACCGTTCAGCAATTTATGGATGGAGTTCCTCTAAGTGATGGTATAGCGAAGATGTATTTTGCCCCTGTGCAATAAAACCTTCAAATGAGGAGGGTAACTTGTTTAAACACTGTAGAGCCTCTTCCTTGGTATAAAATTGACTGAAAACCGAAGCTCCTGTTCCTGTCATTCTACAGGGTTTATATTGTAACAACCAATTCAAAGCCTTTTCAACTTGAGGGTGGTTTTTTTTTACAAGATCTTCGAAGTCATTCTTGGTGTTATCCAAGGACATGGTATTCCAATCCATTTTGGGAGTATTGCGTGGTAAATCAGGATGATTAAACAAGGTGACCGTGGAAATGGCGGTTGCTTTTGGATAAATGATTAAATACCAAGGCTCTGCTAAGAGAACGGGATAGAGTTGTTCTCCGATGCCTTCCGCAAAGGCCGTTTGACCACCTATAAATAGGGGAATATCGGCACCAAGATTCTGACCTAAATGTTGCAAAGCAAGTTGACTGAGCCCGCATCCCCAAAGATAGTTTAAGGCCACTAATGTGGTCGCTGCATCAGAAGAGCCGCCACCTACGCCACCACCGATGGGAAGACGCTTATGTAACCAAATGCGAGCACCTAGACGTGTTGGAGTTGCCTCTTGTAGACATTGAGCTGCCCGTAGAATTAGATTGTCTGGCGTGATTAAATCCGTTTGCTGGCAGAACAATTCAAGCTGACCAGTATCATTCACTTCAAAGTCTAAATAATCGCCCCTATCGAGAAGTTGGAACAAGGTTTGGAGCTCATGATAACCATCGGCACGTTTTTCATTGATATGTAAAAATAAATTTAACTTCGCTGGCGCGGGCCATTGCGTTGATTTTGTAAACATACTACAAAGGTACCCATTCTGTAATATTGAATTTGAGGCGCATGTTGCCTTGTCGAATCACGATAATTTTAGGCATGTTAGCGCCATGTTGAATGTGCCATTTGGGGTAGCTAACTTGCCATTGCTTTTGGGCAATGTGCGTCTTAAATGAGACAATACGACCGGTTGTGTCACGTGTGATGTTTGATTCAGGTAGGTTGGGGTGTCCTTTTAGCCATAGATGCATATGATCTAGCGGCATTCGCCATTGGGTAAATTGATATAAGAGCTGTTCGGCGTGTTGACTGTGGTAGGTTTTGCCATGGATTGACAGCGTTGCCTTTTTGGGTAACTGAG
>JADHND010000048.1 GCA_016779685.1 Shewanellaceae bacterium
CATCGAGTGACAATTGCGCGAGTTGCTGCGGTTGAAGATGCACTAGCTTTTCACCAATTTTTTGGCGGGCTTGCATGCTGCGCTTCAGCTCAGATTTACTTGGAATGGGATCAGCTTGATCATTCGCGCCAGGTTGTTTTGACTTTGCCATGATGGAGGTTCTTTGTTTATAGATAAAAAATCCGGAGATGATACCACGTTAAGGTGTTTGACAACATGTAAATTTATTTTATTTTAGAAAAGGTAATGGGTGTGGAGACAACAAAGCAATTAAAAACGGATCTGGATCAGATCAAACAAGCCGCCATGCGTGCTTTGGACTATGCAAAACAACAAGGTGCGCACGAGGTAGAAGTCGGGTTAAGTCGGCAGCAAGGGCTATCGGTTGCGACACGTGATGCATCCATTGAAACGGTTGAATACAATCAAGACGGTGCCTTAGGTGTCACTGTGTATGTTGACCAATGTAAAGGCAATGCATCCACTGCAGATTTAAGTCTAGCTGCGATTCAAAAAGCGGTTGATGCTGCACTGGGCATAGCGCGTCTGACTCAAAAAGACGCCTGCCATGGTTTACTTGATAGTGCTTTTTTAGCCGAAGACATTCCAGATTTAGGCTTGTGTTTTGCGGCGGATTTAACCGCAGATGAACTAGCAGCGGTGGCGATTGAAGCCGAGCAAGCAGCGATGGATGCAGGCGCAACCAAGTCTGATGGCGCTGAAGTGAATGCGCATTATGGCGTGCATGTTTATGGCAACAGCCATGGCTTTTTAGAAGGTTATCTCAGTAGTCGCTATAGCAGTAGTATGGTGGCGATTGCGACAGAGCAGGATAAAATGCGTCGTGAATACGATTACAGCGTAGCACGCCAATGGGATCAATTACGCCCGTCGAGAGAGATTGGTGAGCAGGCTGCTCAAAAAGCCATGGCTACCTTGGGAGCACGTTCATTAAAAACGCAATCTTTGCCTGTTTTGTTCCATCGAGACATTGCTGGCGGCTTGTTTCGTCATTTTGTGAGTGCGATTCAAGGCTCTAGTGTCTATCGTCAGTCTAGTTTTTTGATGAATCATATGGGGCAACAAATATTTCCAACATGGTTGTCCATTACGGAAGATCCACATCTTCAGCATGGATTAGCGAGCAAGCCTTATGACAGCGAGGGGATGGGGTTGCAAAAACGATCAATTGTTCATGCAGGGCAATTGGAAACCTTTTTACTGAGCGCTTATTCTGCACGAAAGCTGAAGTTGCATCCAACGGGTCATGCTGGCGGTATTGCCAATTGGCAGGTGAGCCACCAAGATTTGGATTTTAATCAGTTGCTAGCCCAAATGGATACGGGTATTTTGGTCACGGATGTGATGGGACAAGGTGTGAATACTGTGACGGGTGATTATTCGCGGGGAGCGGCTGGCTTTTATGTTGAAAAGGGGCAAATCATTCATCCGGTCGAAGAAGTGACCATTGCTGGCAATTTGCAAACTATGTTTGAACAAATTGTGGCTATTGATAACCAACCCAATGTCAACAGCAGCTTACAGGTCGGTTCCGTGTTGATTGAAAACATGAAGGTCGCTGGTAACTAAAAAAAACCACCTTTGCCAATGGCAGAGGTGGTTGTATGAACGCATAGCGCGAAACCGAACTCGATTTGAGGCGGCTTTGCGATAAGGGTCAATGACTGTTAAGTTTATCTTTGTGCTTGATAACTTGTCGATCAAGTTTATCAATTAAGGCATCAATAGCGGCATACATATCATTGTGCTCTGAACAAGCAAATACATCTGTACCAGGTAAATGTAGCGTAGCTTCCGCTTTTTGCCTTAGCTTCTCGACGTTTAAAATGACATGAATGTGATGAATGTGGTCAAAATGCCTTTCTAACTTATTCATTTTGGTTTCAACATACTGTTTGAGGGCATCTGTTATCTCAACATGATGTCCTGTTAGATCAATATGCATATTTTTCTCCTTTTTCTATAGTGATTTGCGTTGATTCGATGGTTGAATCAACATGGACTCCCTATATTTTGCGATGGTTCTCCTTGCAATATTAATGCCTTGTGACTCCAATAATTTCGCAATTTTGTTGTCACTAAGCGGTTTTTGTGGATTTTCGGCAGCAATGAGCTTTTTAATCAAGGCTCGAATAGCTGTCGATGAGCATTCCCCGCCTGATGCGGTTGCCACATGGCTAGAAAAGAAATATTTTAGTTCAAAAATGCCTTTTGGCGTATGAATGTATTTTTGGTTGGTCACGCGAGAAATGGTCGATTCATGCATATTCAAGGTCGTGGCAATGTCGTTGAGCACCATGGGCTTCATCGCCTCATCGCCGTGCTCAAAGAAATTATGTTGAAAGTTCACGATGCATTGAGCCACTTTAAGCAAGGTATCATTGCGGTTTTCAACACTTTTGATAAACCACTTGGCTTCTTGTAGGTGACCCTTGATAAATTGACTATCTGCTTTGTTCAATGAGGTGTTCATCAGAGATGCGTACTGTTGATTAATGTTAATTTTAGGTACAGAATGGCTGTTTAAATCGACATACCATTGGTTGTTCTTTTTGAACATATAGGCATCTGGGATAATGTAATCCTGAGCTTGCTGTATCAGGGTTCGACCAGGTTTAGGGTGCATTTTTTGAATCAATGTCATGATTTTCTTCAGTTCATGCTCTTTTAATTTTGTTTGTCTGAGCAACAATCGAAAGTCTTTGGTCGCAAGCAAAGCCATGTGATGTTTGAGCAGCGTTTTAGCCTCATTTAACCAAGGCGTATTGAGGGAATACTGCTCCAGCTGAATGAGAAGGCACTCTTGTAAGGTACGACTGCCAACCCCAACTGGATCAAACCGTTGAACCCGTTTTATGACTTGATTAATCGTGTCTTTAGATGATTGAAAATGCTGATAAATTTCTTCATAATCTATCCCTAGATAGCCATCATCATCAATAGAATCAATGATATACAGCCCAATTGAACGCTCAATATCCGAAAAAGGGGTTAAATTGAGCTGCCATTGTAGGTAGTCTTGCAGTGTTTGCTGTTGATGGTGCGGTACAAAATGGTCATCTGGCTGAAATCCAGAATAGGCCGTGCTACTTTGCCATTCCCACGTAGATTCGCTCTCTTTGCTGGTATGGTTCGATGACATTTCAGGTTGGTCTGTGTCAGGATATTTATCAGGAGCGTTGTCTTCTGCTTCAAGCAGGGGGTTGCTTTCTACCGCTTGTTGAATTTCTTGTTGTAATTCAAGTGATGACAATTGTAACAAATGGATAGCTTGTTGCAATTGAGGCGTCATGGTGAGTTGTTGATTCATTTTTAATTGTAAAGCAGCTTTCATGACTCACACCATCCTTGGAATTTCACTCTCTGCATATGCTCATTATAGCAGACAGATAATTTAACTGCCCTGATGAAAGGGATCGCTTGCTTGAGTGACTTATAACCGCTGAGGCTTTAAAGTTGAAAGCTTTCTCCAAGGTAGACCTTTTTAACCAGTTCATTAGATTGAATTTCATCAGCGGTGCCATGCGCCAGTACCTGACCATCATTGACGATATAAGCCCGATCACAGATATCCAGAGTTTCACGGACATTGTGATCGGTGATCAAAATACCAATTTTTTTTTGTTGCAGTTGCCTGATAATTTTTTTTATATCTTCTATAGATAAGGGATCTACACCAGCGAAGGGTTCATCTAGTAAGATAAACTTGGGATTGGTCGCCAAAGCTCGGGCAATTTCAACCCGTCTGCGCTCACCACCGGACAAACTATATCCCATACTTAGGTGCAAAGCACCCAAGCCAAATTCGTCTAGTAGATCATGGGTGATTTGCTGCTGTTCGTTTGGCGACAGCTGAGGTTGAAACTGAAGTACAGCCATAATATTGTCCCATACACTCAGTTCACGAAAGACGCAGCTCTCCTGGGGTAAGTAGCCAATACCCGCTCGTGCTCGTAAGTGAATGGGCATCTCGGTCATGTTGCGCTCGTTAAGCCAGATAGAGCCTGAATCTGGAGCAATCAATCCTATCACCATATAAAAAGTGGTGGTTTTACCTGCACCATTTGGGCCCAATAGCCCGACAATTTCACCCGTATTAAGTTGTAAACTGATGTCTCTGACAACTTGACGCTGTTGATATTGTTTGCCGATATTTTCAGCTTTTAATTGATATTCGGTCATCACTTAGCTCCCTGTTCTAATTGAAGTTCGTTGTCAATGATGGTGATAACCCGTTGCTCGGATTGGCTCCTAGCTAAAATTTTTTGAGTGTGAAGATGATAAGAAATCTCATCACTTTGAATATGGCTGTTGTTTTGATGGATCTTAGCATTGCCTTTCAGGTAGATGATTTTGTTCTGTAAGCTGTAATGAATTTCATCGGCCTCTGCCGTGGCTTGTTTTAGGTTGGACATCAGCTGCTGGTAACGAGCTGGGTTACCTTTGGCTATCAAGCTTTGTTGGTTTTTGGATGACATCTGTTGCACTTCAATTGAATCGGCCAAAATCACCAGAGTACCTTGCGTTACTTTGACGTTACCAAAGAAGACAATGGTGTTTTTTTTAATATTGACTTGTTGGGTGTCGGAGCTGATTTCAATGGGTGCGTTAAGGGATAACGGGTTTGCAAAACAACTTCCAGCTAGGAGACTCAAACTTAACATAAAACTATGGATTCGCATAAATACCTTTGACTTGTTGAGGAATTTGAATGGTTTCTTCGTGTAAATGACCTGATAAACCTTGGCCTTCAATGGTAAGGTGATCGCCAATAAACTGTACCTGCGCATCTGAACTTAATCTAGCTTGGTCTTGGTCAATGGTGAGAGCGGTGGTTTTCATCGTATGAATCAACAAATCTTCGTTGGTTGTCATTTCGATTTCATCTCGTAGGAAAAGATGATTTGAAATATGATCGTAGCGGCCTTTAGCTGCTGAAATAATCCAGTTGGTTGTTTGTCCCTGTTTATAAAAACGATACAAAGGTTGTTGCAGCTCAGTTTGTCGGTGATGGAATTGATGCTTGATTTGTTGCACGGTTAACCGTGATTGTAATTGACCTGCTTGATCAAATTGAACTTGCGTAGCATTATGCATATGAATAAAAACCTGCTTTGAACTTGATTCTGCGCTATACGCGCTCAGCAGCGCTTGGACTTCTAGTCGAAAAGCGCTGATTGCGATCCCTGCACATAAAGCCAGCAGCAGCCATTTTTTCACATCGATAAACCTTTTACGCTGCCATCATGTCCTTGACTGATCATCAGCACATCACAGATTTCGCGCACGGCGCCCATGCCTGCACGGGCTTTTGTTATGTGATGAACCCTTTGTTTGATCATAGGAACAGCCTCAGGAACGGCGACGCTCAAGTGGCAAGCATCCAATAAAGTTAAGTCGACGATATCATCACCGATAAAGGCACATTCTTCTGGGCTTAGCTGGCGTTCTTTAGCGAGTATGTCAAAAGCCATCATTTTATCGGCATAACCTTGATAGACGTGGTGCACGCCTAAGGACTCCATTCGGTTTTGGACAGCGGCCGAACGGCGACCACTGATGATGGCGACCTCTATATTGGCATGAAGCAAAGCTCGCAGACCGTAACCATCATGGGCGTGGAACGCTTTAATTTCTTCTTGATGCGCACTTAGGTAAATTCGACCATCAGTTAAGACACCATCAACATCACAGATTAAGCAGCGAATTTTTTGTGCCCGCTGCCAGACTGTGCTGTGGACATGCGGATATAAGTCAGTTTTATTTTTATCCATGTTAGTGAATACCTGAGGCCAGTAAATCTTGCAGATGTAAGGCACCTATAGGTTGATGTGCCTCGTTGACAACAACGATGTTGTTGATATTGAGTTGCTGCATGTACTGCAGTACCGTGACTGCTAATTCATTTGGATGTGTGTAAATTGGGGATTTGGTCATGACATCGGCAATATGATAATCGTATAGATTAAGACTTTTGTTGAGGATACGCCGTAAATCGCCATCGGTAAACAATCCAACGAGTTTGTTATCGGAATTGGTCACAGCAGTCATGCCTAAGCCTTTGCTCGACATCTCTACTAAAGTTGTGGGTAAGGATGCGTTGCTCGATACGATAGGGATGCTGCTCTGTGTGCGCATAATGTTGTGAACCCGCAGCGACAGCTGTTTGCCCAGCTTACCACTTGGGTGAGAGCGGGCAAAGTCATGTTTGGTAAATTTTTTGAGCGATAAGAGGGTCATAGCTAAGGCATCTCCCAAGACCAAGGTAGCCGTGGTACTGGCGGTTGGAGCTAACCCAAGCGGGCAAGCTTCGCGGTTAATATTCAATACCAATGAGATTTGAGCTTGTTGGGCCAAAGTTGAATGTGCGCGACCGGTTATGGCGATGAGAGGCACTTTTAATTCTTGTAAACGTGGCAGTAAAGTTATCAGCTCCACGGCGTTGCCTGAATAAGAAATGAACATCACCACATCAGTGGGGTCAAGAAATCCTAAATCACCATGCGCTGCTTCACTTGGATGAATAAAAATAGCAGGGGTACCTGTTGAAGCCAATGATGCCGAAATTTTTTGACCAATATGACCACTTTTACCTACACCAAAGACAACAATTTTACCGCGACACTCCAACAAGCAAGTGCAAGCCGCTTGAAAGCTTGCTTGGTTAATATTGTGATATAAGCTATGAATGGCTTCTATTTCGATATCGATGACTTGTTTGGCGGCCTGTTTAATGCTGTCGTCTATTGCAGTCGATTTTGTTTTTAAATCATCCATGATGGTCTCTTTATTTTAAGGTAAAGTGTCGATGAGATAGCTTTGGTAACTGATAAAGCAACATAGCAACAAAACACCTTGCCACCGTGATAGGTGATAAGGTCGTTTGCTGACAAAGAGCAGGATCATCACCAATAAGGTTGCGCCCAACATCACGTAAACATCACGTGTAGTTGCCAAAAGATCAATGGGGTGGTTGGGATCTGGATTAAGAAAAGCAGGAATGGCTAAAACGGCTAATATATTGAATAAGTTTGATCCCAGCGTGTTACCTATGGCCAAATCATATTGCCCTTTGAGAACACTGGTAATCGATGCTGCCAATTCCGGTAAACTGGTGCCAATCGCAATAATGGTTAATCCGATCATTAAATCTGACATTCCAAAGTAGCTGGCAATGGCTGAAGCGCCTATCACCATCGCTTGCGCTGACAGAGGCAACAAAACCATGCCTAATAGCAGCCAGCAAGTAGCTTGCTTGGTTGACAAGTTATCCGGCGATGCCTCATCATAATAATGGGTTAAAGGGTCGACCTCGTGACGTTTTTTTTGGCGGAGTGCATCCCCAATTAGAAAGCCCATGATCAGGACAAAAAGCACCAATAAGCCAACGCCTTCAGCCCGAGTTAAGTAACGATCGTACAAAACCCAAGCCCCTACCAAGCTTGCCAAAAGAACCAAAGGGACTTCACGCATTAACGTGGTTGAGCTGACCAATATTTTTCGAACCACCGCTGTAGCTCCTAAAATTAGCAGCAAATTGGTGATATTAGAGCCCAAGACATTGCCGATGGCTGTGTCGTTTTGATGATTTAATGCGGCCGCACCGGCAACGAACATTTCGGGAGCAGAAGAGCCAACAGCGACGATAGTGAGGCCGATGATGAAAGGAGATAAGCCCAGTTGACGTGCCAATGCACTGGCACCCATAACAAATTTATCTGCACTCCAGATAAGCAAAAGAAGACCTAAAATCAATAAACCGACGTGAAGAAGCATACAGAGCCATTTTTTTGACAGGGTGACAACAGCATTATGACCGCTATGTAAGCCTGCTTATTTTGTAAAATAAAGTCAATTTTACTGCAACGGATGCCAAATAACAATTAAACAAGTGCTATTATTTTGAGAGGTTATAGCTGGCAAGGTGAATGAATGTGGATCAAGCAGATATCTTTATTAGAGTAGAGGACATGAGTTTTTACCGAAAAACGAGTTGTATTTTTAAAGACGTCAACATCAATATCCCTCGAGGCAAAATCACCGCTATTATGGGCTCAAGTGGCATCGGCAAAACGACGCTTTTAAAGCTGATTGGGGCACAACTCAAACCAGATTTAGGAAAAATTTACATGGATGAAACCAACATCCATACATTAAATACTTTGAAACTTTACCAATTACGACGGCGTATGGGTATGTTGTTTCAAAGCGGTGCCTTGTTTACTGACCTTAATGTTTTCGAGAACGTTGCGTTTCCCTTGCGAGAGCATACACAATTGCCTGAATCTATCATCAAGCGTATTGTCTTGATGAAACTCGAAGCCGTTGGTTTACGTGGTGCCCATCAAATGCAACCGAATCAATTATCTGGTGGGATGGCACGTCGGATCTCATTAGCGCGTGCGATTGCGCTTGAGCCAGAACTGATGATGTTTGATGAGCCCTTTGCCGGGCAAGACCCGATCTCGATGGGGATTTTAGTCACCTTGATTTCAAAGCTAACCAAAGTCTTTAATCTTACCACCATCGTGGTCTCGCATGATGTTGATGAAATTATGTCGATAGCAGATTATTGTTATGTCATTTCAGAGCAAAAGGTGGTTGCGCATGATACGCCTGAGGCATTGAAAAAAGCCAATAACCCTTATGTGAAGCAATTCTTGGCGGGCAATGTCGATGGGCCACTGCCGTTTCATATGCCAGCGCCTTCATATAAGGAGGAACTGTTAAGTTGAACACTTACCTTGAATATTTAGGCCGTAAAACTTTAAACAGGTTTGCGGAGTTAGGCCGTGCGGCGCGCATGTTGTTCGGTGCGGTCGTAGCGATTCCTAAGCTAGATAAAAGCTTCCCTTTATTTGTGCGTCAAGTTTATAAAATCGGGTTTCAATCGTTACTCATTATTTGTATTTCTGGGGTCTTTGTGGGGATGGTGCTGGCTTTGCAGGCCTATATTGTGTTGGTGCGCTTCTCCGCGGAAGAAACGCTGGGCACCATGGTTGCCTTGTCGTTGTTTCGAGAACTAGGTCCAACTGTGACAGCTTTGCTGTTCGCCGGGCGAGCAGGGTCAGCATTAACCGCAGAAATTGGCTTGATGAAAGCAACAGAACAGTTGTCGAGTTTAGAGATGATGGCCATTAATCCACTGCGGTATGTTATTGCGCCGCGTTTTTGGGCGGGCATGATCAGTTTACCTATTTTAACCATTGTGTTTGTTGCGGTAGGGCTGTGGGGAGCTCAGTTGGTTGGGGTCGAGTGGAAAGGTATTGATCATGGTACGTATTGGTCTAATTTAGAGTCGGTGATTCAATGGCAGCAAGACGTTTTTAATTGTATAGTTAAGAGTGTGTGTTTTGCATTTGTGATTATGTGGATAGCGTTGGCAAAAGGTTTGGATTCTCACCCTAATCCCGAAGGGATTAGTAAAGCAACGACAAGCATGGTGATTCTGTCCTCGTTAACGGTACTCGGTTTGGATTTTTTCCTCACCGTTTTAATGTTTGGGTATTAATTATGAAACAAAGACATATAGATATTTCGGTTGGCGGATTTGTATTATTAGGCATGATTGTCTTGGCCTTTATTAGCCTTAAGGTTGCCCATATAGATTTTGGACAAGCAGAGCAAGAA
>JADHND010000049.1 GCA_016779685.1 Shewanellaceae bacterium
CGAATGGAAGCGGCCACCACAGCCAAGCTGCTCGATCAGCATACCAGCAAGCCCAATAAAAAAGAACGTCGTAAAATTATGTTGATGAAAAACGCCAAAAGTTAACCCAGTTAAGGTCATTACACACATGCAAAAAGATCATATTTACAGGTATCTATTTCAAGAATCCGATATTCGTGGTGAAATGGTGCAGCTCAATCATACACTTAAAAATTGCCTCGTCCATCGGTCCTATCCCCCTGTAATAACAGCGTTGCTAGGGGAACTACTGAGTATGACTAGCTTACTCACTGCTACCTTAAAATTTGAAGGTGAAATCACCCTGCAACTTCAAAGTCAACATGCCGTCGAACTCGCCGTTGTGACTGGAACGCATCAAAATGCAATGCGAGGCTTGATTCAGTTTGATGAAGCTAAACTGGATAAGGCCACTTCAAAGGAATTAACTGAATTGTGTTACCAGGGCACCATGGTCATCACCATTTCGCCAACACAAGGCCAACGTTATCAAGGTATCATTCAAATCGAACAACCTACTTTAGCAGGCTGTGTCGAACAATATTTTCTACAATCGGAGCAGCTACAAACCCGTATCTGGTTGTATCAGCAAGGCGACCAAGCTGGCGGTATCATGCTACAAGCTTTGCCCAGCGAACACAAAGAAGCACAGCAACACACTTTTGAGCACTTAAGCATTCTCACGGAAACGCTAAAAGAACAAGAGTTGTTCGATTTAGATGCTCAGCAGATCTTACATCGCTTATATCATGAAGAAGATGTCTTGTTGTTCGAACCCGATTTAATTCATTTCAAATGCACCTGTTCACAAACCCGATCAGCGCAAGCCATCATCAGTCTGGGGCAATCCGAAGTTGAACGTATTTTAGCTGAAGAAACCACCGTCAACTTGGATTGCGAATTTTGTGGGAAAGTGTATGATTTTGATGCCGTCGATGTCGCTAAACTGTTTCATACCACACCAACCAGTAAAAAATAAAACCATAAAGAGGGATAAGCCATGAATTTTGGTGATTTACGCAGCTTTTTAGACTACCTAGAAACCTGCGGTCAGTTAAAACGCATCCCACATGAAGTCGATCCCTATTTAGAGATCACGGAGATTAGTGATCGCGTCTTGCGTCAAGGTGGGCCAGCGCTGCTGTTTGAAAATCCTAAAAATGCCACCATGCCCATTTTAACCAATTTATTTGGTCATCCAAAACGAGTGGCTATGGCATTGGGTAAACATGATGCCAAAGACTTACGCGATGTTGGCCGTCTCTTGGCTTTTTTAAAAGAACCCGAGCCGCCACAAGGCTTTAAAGACGTGGTTCAAAAAATCCCTATGTACCGACAGGCGCTTAATATGCCCGTCAAACAAGTCAAAAAAGCCGCCTGCCAAGAGGTGGTTATGCAAGGTGACGCGGTGGATCTGCATCAACTACCCATCCAACATTGCTGGCCTGGTGACGCTGCACCTTTGGTCACCTGGGGGCTCACCATCACCCGCGGTCCACATCAAAAGCGTCTGAACATAGGTATTTATCGCCAACAACTTTTAGGCCGCAATAAGCTCATCATGCGCTGGCTCGATCACCGTGGCGGCGCTTTAGATTTACAAGCCTTTAAAGCTGAAAATCCTCAAGGTCGGTTTCCGGTGGTGGTCGCTTTAGGTGCCGACCCTGCCACTATTTTGGGGGCGGTAACACCCGTGCCGGATGGGATGAGTGAATACGCTTTTGCTGGATTGTTACGCCAAGAGCGTACCGAAACTGTCAAAGCCTTAAGTTGCGATTTAGATGTGCCTGCAACCAGTGAAATTGTACTTGAAGGTTATATCGACGTCACCGAATTTGCCGATGAAGGGCCTTATGGCGATCATACTGGCTATTATAATGAAGTGGCTGCTTTTCCTGTCTTCACCGTCACCCACATCACTCATCGGCAACAGCCTATTTACCACAGCACCTATACTGGTAGGCCACCTGATGAGCCGGCTATGCTCGGTGTTGCACTCAACGAAGTCTTTGTCCCTATCTTGCAGAAACAGTTTCCAGAAATTGTCGACTTTTATCTGCCTCCCGAAGGCTGCTCTTATCGAATGGCTGTGGTGTCGATTCGCAAGCAATATCCGGGACATGCTAAACGGGTCATGATGGGTATTTGGTCTTTTTTACGCCAGTTTATGTACACTAAATTTATTGTCATTGTCGATGAAGACATCAACTGTCGAGATTGGCAAGATGTCATTTGGGCGATTACCACTCGTATGGATCCGAGTCGCGATACCAGTCTGATTGAAAACACCCCTATTGACTATTTAGACTTTGCTTCACCTGTGGCTGGACTAGGCTCTAAAATGGGCTTAGATGCCACCAACAAATGGGCTGGAGAAACCCAACGTGAGTGGGGCGTCGCTATGTCGATGGATGACGCGACTAAGGCTCACATTGATCACATTTGGTCGGAACTCGATCTTTGAACCACCCTACATTGAGGTCAGCAATATGAACATTTGTTCTTGCGAAATTAAACAAGTTACCCCCTTTAACCATACAATTTATCAGGTTATCTTGCGTCCGAACGAGCCTGTCAACTTCCAGGCTGGTCAATACGTCACTCTTCATTTAGGTGGAGGACAGCAGCGCCACTTTTCTATCGCTAGTGCACCAAATTCCGACACCATTGAGCTCCATATTGGCGCCCATCAAATCGACAGCTACACCCAAGATACCCTAGATTATTTAAAAAACAACACACATGTCACCGCTGAGATTGCGCACGGACAAGCCCATTTACGGATTCACTCGCAGCGCCCTCGTCTGATCATTGTTGGCGGCACCGGTTTTGGTTACGCTAAAAGTTTGATTGAAACCAGTATTGCTTTACAGCAAACAGTACCAACACAGTTGTTTTGGGGCTGTCGTCAACCCGATCATATGTATCAAGAACAACTCGCGCGTAGCTGGCAAAATCTCTTATGGCTAGAGTTTGTTGCTGTACTCGAAGATAAACCCAGTCATTTCAACGGCGAACAAGGGCAACTATTGGACATCGTCACCCAGCGATTAAAGGACATCTCAGCCTGTGATGTGTACGTCACGGGGCGTTATGAAATGGCACAACTTGCACGTACCCAACTTCAAACTATTGGCCTCAATGAAGACCACCTGTTTGGCGACGCCTACTAAATCCGTTGAAACAAGCGCTTGCTATAAACTCCAGCAAGCGCCCAACCACAGCACGAGCAACAACCATTGCTGGCTATGAAAAGCGCGGATACAAGCGCAAGCTTCGCGCTTACGGATCAACCCGTGTTGCCAAATCATCATGACAGCAGCAAAGCCTAGACTCAAAAAATATGGCCAAGTGACCGTTTCAATCCATCCAACCAACAACCACGTACACCAAGCCAACGCTTGCATCAAGGCAATACCAATCAGATCATAACGTCCCAACCAAATCGCCAACGATTTGACCCCTATCTTTAAGTCATCCTCACGATCAGCCAGTGCATACATCGTGTCATATGCCATGGTCAGCAATAAATTACCGCCGAAAAGGAGCCAAGTGGTCATGGTAAACGCTTGATTTTGAGCTGTATAAGCCAACAAAATAGACCAGCTCCAAACCACGCCTAAAAACAACTGGGGCCAGTGAGTGATGCGTTTCATCCAAGGATACAGACAAGTCAAAACACCGCCAATTAATGCCAACTTAATACTGGGCAAGTTTAATTGGGCAGCCAATAACAAAGCCAAGCCCATTAAGATCACCAACCACGCCATAGCTTGCCGAGGCTGAATCAAGCCTGCGGCGAGTGGACGCTGGGCCGTGCGTGCGACATAAGCGTCTAGATTGCGATCGGTATAATCATTGATCAGCCCACCAGCGGTTCGCATCACCACCACCCCCAAACCAAAAACAAACAACACCTTGGGTGAAGGTATTCCCCCCGCAGCGAACCACAAGGCGGTTAATGTTGGCCATAACAACATGAAAATAGCAGCAGGACGATCCAACCGCAACAAGCGACCGTAGATCAACACCTGTTGCCACCTGCTCATAGAAACTTCTTGCATCCTAGATACCTTACAACACCGGAGTTAAGCGAGCATACGCTTGCACTAACCACTTGGTCCCATTTTGCTCAAATTTAACTTGAATCCGGGTTTGTTCGCCTACGCCTTCGCTTTGCAAAATCATACCCAAACCAAATTTAACATGGGAAACCCGCTGCCCCAAGCGCAAGCCTGAGTTGTTGTCCGAGTCCTGTGATTGAGATAGAGTCGCAGCAGGTTTAGCAGATGCGGCACGTGTCACTGTCGTGCGCATCCGCACATGCTCTAAATGCTGATCTTCGATTTCATTCAAAAAGCGTGACGCCCCACCTAGTTGGGTGCGACCATAAATACGACGGTTTTCTGCATAGGTAAAGTACAGTTTTTCCATCGCGCGGGTGATGCCAACATAGCATAAACGACGCTCTTCATTTAGTTTTTGCGGCTGATCCACGGAACGCAAAGTTGGAAACATATTTTCTTCAAAGCCCGCAATAAACACCAATGGAAATTCAAGTCCTTTGGCGGCATGCATGGTCATCATTTGCACGGCATCTTGATGTTCTGAAGCTTGAGCTTCACCTGACTCTAATGCAGCGTACCCTAAAAAGCTGTTGAGTTCACCCGCAGCTTCAGTGTCTTCAGGCATTGAGAAAGCCTCAGCAGCTGAGACCAACTCCTCGAGGTTCTCCACTCGAGCTTTGGCTTTTTCACTACGCTCTTGCAGATACATCCCTCTGAGTCCAGAGTGGTGAATGCAATATTCAACCGTTGCTGCCAGTGACAAGGCTTGCGTGCTGCTAGCCAGCTGATTAATCAAGTCTAAGAAACGCCCAATACTTGATGCGCTGCGGCCTGCTAACTGCGCGGCGCCTAACAATTCTTGGCAAGACTGCCACAGCGACACACGATGGATGCGAGAAGCTTCACGTATTTGATCCAGCGTACGGCTCCCAATGCCCCGAGCTGGCGTGTTCACCACCCGTTCAAAAGCAGAATCGTCGTGGCGGTTTAAAATTAAGCGTAAATAGCTGGTTGCGTCTTTAATTTCTTGGCGATCAAAAAACCGCATGCCCCCATAAATATAATAAGGTACCTGCTGATGCATCATCGCCTCTTCTAATACCCGGGACTGTGCGTTTGAACGGTATAAAATAGCCACATCGGCGAGTGACTTACCCTTATCACGCCATGCTTGAATACGCCCCGCAATGAAGTTGGCTTCATCTAATTCATTAAATGCTGCGTATACACTAATGTGTTCCCCATCTTGCCCTTCTGTCCACAATGCTTTGCCCATACGTTCGGGGTTGTGAACAATGAGGCTATTCGCTGCTTTTAATATGTGTCCTGTTGACCGATAGTTTTGTTCCAAGCGAATCACTTGCGTCTCTTTAAAGTCTTGTAAAAACCGATCTAAATTTTCAATTTTAGCCCCGCGCCAACCATAAATAGACTGATCATCATCGCCCACGATCATGATATGGTTCGTCGGGGTCGACAACAATTTTACCCAAGCATACTGAATGGCATTGGTGTCTTGAAACTCATCTACGAGTACATGCCGAAAGCGTTGCTGATAAGACGCCAAGATATCTGGGTTTTTTTGCCAAAGCTGATAGGCTCGCAACAACAATTCGGCAAAATCAATTAAGTTCGAGCGCTGGCACTGTTCTTGATAAAGGGTATAAATTTTCAACCATGTGGTTTCTACAGGATGGTTCACAACAATATCAGCGGGCGTCAGTCCATTGTCTTTTTTACCGTTAATATAGCTCTGCGCTTGACGTGGTACCCATTGTTTTTCGTCTAGATTAAGCGTTTTAATCACACGCTTAATGAGACGCAACTGGTCATCACTATCTAAAATTTGAAAGCCTTCATTGAGTCCTGCGGCTTGAGGATGCATTCTTAACAAACGATGCGCCAATCCATGAAAAGTGCCTACCCACATTCCTTGTAACGGTGTACCCATGATATCTTCGATACGATGTCGCATTTCCGCGGCGGCTTTGTTGGTAAAAGTAACCGCCAATATTTCATAAGGGCTTTGTTGATGTGCTTGAATCAGCCATGCAATGCGGTGCGTTAACACCCGTGTTTTACCACTGCCCGCACCAGCTAGAATTAAAACATCGGTCAAAGGGGCTGTTACAGCTTGATGTTGGCGTTCATTCAATCCTTCGAGAAGTAAATCAGCATGCATATCTCATTTCCTGATGCTTGAATAAAACGTCAGTATACAATAAAGAGACCTGCTGTTTTAACCTTTAATTCAATGATTTTTCAATTTTTTATGAATATATACTTAATAGGTTAAGTGGGACACAACAATGTGGTTAAAGCTGATAAGGTTGAAATTTGCCAAACATAGGGTGCCTGCTCATCTGGTAAGGGTAACGTGGACAACCAAGCCACTTGACAGCCTGCGGCGTAGGCGCCCAAGACATCGGTGTTCCAATTATCCCCTACATGCAACAAAGCTTCTGGCGCTATACGCAAATCCTGACACACACAATCAAACATCTGGATAGCAGGCTTTTTCGGATGGGCTAAATCTGCTTTATAAACCGTCTCGAACAAACCATCGATGCCGGCAACCTTCAGATCTAAATTACCATTGGTGATGACCGCCAATGGAAAAGATGCCCGTAAATCCATCAATATCTGGGTAACCTCAGGCGCAATCTTGACCTGTGACCGTGCCACCACAAAATGACGCATCGCATCCTGACTCACTGTGCGTACCGATGCCTTAGGCAACCCCAACGCTTCTAACACCAAGGCGATGGTGTATTCTCGACATTGACTCACATCATGCACCAAAGTAGGTTCTTGCTGCTGTGCTTGGGTCGTCATCGATACCCAATCAACACCTGCCAGCGCTTGAGCATCAACGTGCTGCGCTAACCAAGTCAATAAAGCAGATTCGGCTTGGGCTATCACCCCAGCGTTTAAATATAAAGTATCGTCTAAATCAAAACTGATGGCTTTAATCTTGTGTTTCTGGATCGGTTGCTTCATGATTTATATCTTTAGGAGAACTTAATTTAGCTCGCGGATGAGCTTGATCATAGACTTTGGCTAAATGCGCAAAATCCAAGTTAGTGTATACTTGCGTGGTCGATAAATTGGCATGGCCAAGCAAAACTTGTACTGCTCTTAGATTGCCACTTGATTCCAAAAAATGCGTGGCGAAGGAATGACGTAACTTGTGCGGATGCACTCTTTGTGACAAACCTTGTGCCATACCCCATTGGCGCAATCGTTGCTGAATGGTACTGTGGGCAATACGCCGCCCCAAGCGACTTAAAAACAAAGCGTCACAAGCATGTTGATTAAATTGAGCACGAACCGATAACCAGGCTTGTAATTGTTGCTTGGCAACACGACCTATTGGCAGCAGTCGCTCTTTATTACCTTTACCCAGCACCTTAACCCATGCCTGCGATAAATCAACATCTCTCATATTCAAACGTGCTAATTCAGCCAAGCGCAAACCACTTGAATAAAACAACTCCATCATCGCAAGATCCCGTATAGCCAAGGGTTCAAGTTGTGGCGATGCTTGCAATAACTGAAATACACTGTCTACATCCATGTGCTTGGGCAATGGCTGCTGCATCTTGGGGGCTTTAACCAATTTAGCCGGGTTGGTTGAGCGCAATGTCTGTAGGATTAAAAAATCAAGATAGGCTCGTGACGCCGACAAATGCAATGCGATTGAACGCGGTGATAAAGATTGAGCCGCCAATGTCATCACCAAATGCTCAATGTCCTGGGTTTCACACACTTGCCAGACCTGAGCTAACGGTGTCGAAGTGAGATGCTGCTCGAGTAAGCCGGTTAACCTTGCCAGCGCCGTTAAATAATTGCGAATGGTATAAACAGAGTAACCTCGCTCGCTGGTTAAATAACGTTTAAACGCTGGCAACATATCAACCATGGTTCGTATCTCCGGCATCTAACAAAGGCCACTGATAGGCGATCAGTTGACGTAATTGTATGAGCAACAAACAATCATATTGACTGTGGAAATACTCCGGTAAAAAATGCGCAAAGCCCAACAGGTAAGTTTGTTCACGACAATGAAAAGGCAATAACGCCACCGACCCGACCGTTTGCCCAAACAGCATCTGACTGGCTTCCTCAGATAGGGTGCCTAAGTAAACTTGTTCAGACAGATAACGCTGCCATACCTTTTGCCGAATTGGGTTATCAACCGCAATCACTGCCACGGCTTGTATACCATAAAAAGACTGTAAATGTACTTGCAATCGTTCACGCCACTGCGCTTGGGTGCTACTAGCTAGCAACGTCATAATACCCTCAAGATTACCTCGAAAAGTACGCTCTTGATTAGAAGCCATGGTCAAAAGTTCCGTCACATCTTCTTCCAGTTGGCGTATATGCAACCGCAACTGATGTTGTTGCTTTTGGACTAGGGAGACAACGCCCTCTTGCGACTCAACCAAAGTTAAATAGCGTAATAATTCAGGGTGCTGGATCAAAAAGTCTGGATGTTCCATCAAATAATCACACACCAAACTCGCATCGAGCGCAGCCAAAGAAACAGGATGTTTTTCGGTCATTTGTTTTCCATTAGCAATATATTTGGCCATCAAAAATGTGCTGAACCGGCCCCGATATCGAGACTTCTTCATTCGATTCATGGGTTGAAATATTTAAATAACCACCTAACAATTTCACTTTTACCTTTTTGCGTAATTGTCCCAACATTTGCCCAACCACCACCGCGGCGGCCGCACCACTACCGCAGGCTTGGGTTTCCCCTACACCTCGCTCATACACCCGTAAGCGAATAAAGTCGGACTGTACGATCTGCATAAAACCTACATTGGCCTGTTCAGGAAACCGTTCGTGCTGTGATAACAAAGCACCTAATTGTTTAACGGGTGCTTGTTGAATGTCATCTACTTGCACAATACAGTGTGGATTTCCAAGGGACACCACATTACAAAAAATAGTATCTTCCCCTGCGCGCAAAATATAAGTTTTTTCAGGCTTTTGTGCTTTGAAAGGGATGGCCTTGGGAGCCCAATTTGGCACACCTAAATTGACCGTCACTTTTCCATCGCGTTCAATTTTTAATGTAAGCTTCCCAGCAAAGGTACTCACCCTGATGGTGGTTTTATTGGTTAAGCCTTTGTGTGCTACAAACCGCGCAAAACAACGCGCACCATTGCCACACTGTGTCACTTCACCACCATCGGCATTAAAAATACGGTAATGGAAATCTAGCTCAGGATCGTAAGGCGGTTCAACCAAGAGCAACTGATCAAAACCAACACCATATTGCCGTAAAGCCAACTGTTTGATTTGTTCGGGGGCAAAAAAAATGTTTTGCGTCACCGCATCAACCACCATAAAGTCATTGCCTAGACCATGCATTTTAGAAAAATGCACTAAGTTTTTCTTGGAGGTATGTTGGCGCATGTTTGTGTCCTATTTTGAATCCGGTAAGGTGCCCACTGCCGATTTATTTGGCTG
>JADHND010000050.1 GCA_016779685.1 Shewanellaceae bacterium
ACGGAGTGCCCACACAGATTGCTTGCTTTGTTTTTTAAAGAACGTTTTAGCTTGTTAGCTAAGAGATGCGCATTCTACGCTATCTCGTGTTGTTGTCAAGTTAATTTTTAAAGTTTTTCTCACTGGAGCATTGCTCCTGTGCGGCTAACTTTGCCCTGACAACGGAAACGAATTATAGACATCTTATTTTTTTTAGCAAGGCTTTTTTTTGATTTATTTACTGACCGATTAAATCTCAACCAACCCTTTGTTGTAAGCTATTGATTTTAAATAAATGGAGACTTATATTACCTTTTACCCGAGGCTATTGATGCTCTTTTTAGCTTGATTTTATGGAATTAAAAGACTTAATTTATGTCTTTTTGCAGTTTTGAATCATTTTAAAGCCTTAAAATGTGCTCAAGTGAGCTTTTTTTAAACAATTTACTGGAGCATCTGGTTTTTTTTATTTACTATTAACTTTCATTAATCACTTTACTCACGTCAAAAGGGACAATCTATTCTATGTTTCGTCAATTATCTATTTTAATTCTTATGACCAGTGTCTTTGGCTTTGTCATTTTTCAGGTCACACATTCAACGCTCGATACCTCTCTGTTTTTACTGGGAGCGCTAGTCGCTAAAGTTATTGATGCATTGCTGCAAATGTACAGCAGTAAAAGTTTGACATTATATATAGGCAACCTGCCTTATCGAGCCCACGAGCAGAATGTCAAAGACCTATTTGGACAATATGGTCAAATTCAGTCTTTAAGGTTGGTTAAGGATCGATTTACAGGTAAACGCAAAGGATTTGGGTTTATTGAAATGCCTATGGCAGATGCCAAAAAAGCTCTAAAACAACTTAACGACTCTATCTTCCAAGAAAGAACGCTGATTGTACGAGTCGCTAAGTCTCAAGAAGATCGCGAATAGCTAGACAGCTTTAAAGCTCCCCATTTCATATTGCTCTTGGGGAGCCGCTTCGAAGGACGATGTTATCTTGGTGAAACCTTTGGTAACTAATTTTTCAAATAAAGCGCTATCGACGGCACTTGTATCAGTATAAACAGAAACCGGATGTTCTGTTTGAGAATCAACTAAGCTGCGAACTCGCCTGACAATCGCTTCTCTTGAATCAACGATACGCATTTTTTTCGAAAAGCAAGCTGCTATCTCAGCATGTAGAATCGGAAAGTGCGTACACCCAAGCACCAGCGTATCCACTAAAGGGTCTACCGCTCCAAGCAACTGCTGAAGTTGAATGGTATCTGCGTAGCCATAACGATACTTTTCTTCTGCCATATGTACCAATTCTGGGCACGCTATTTTTTGCACATGGCAATGCGAAGCAAACTTTTCAATCAGTTCATCGGTATAGGGACGCTGAATTGTTGCCGTTGTTGCTAATAAAGCAATACAGCCTGAAGCTGACAACTCAGCGGCTGGTTTAATCGCCGGCACCACACCAACGATAGGAATTGACAACCGATTTCTTAAGACATCTAGAATAGCTGTGCTGGCGGTATTACAAGCAATGACAACTAATTGCACTTGAGCTTGTTTAACATAGGTTTCAATTAACGCCACACAGCCTTCTGTTAATGCTTGTTCAGTCAACAATCCATAAGGCAAGCGGGCGCTATCTGCTAAATAATGATACGCTAACCCAGGCATCGCTTGCTGCAATGCCTGATAAATGGTTAATCCACCTAATCCAGAATCAAAAATTAAAATCGGTTTGCTCATCTAAATCTCATTAACTTGAAAACACCACACAATTGAACCTTTATCTTCGATCAATAACAACAATCTTTTGATCATCATAACACTCTATATAGATGCCAACTATCAAAATAGTGACACTTGCTGGCATCAGTTCACACTTTGAAAGTTTTTTAATCGAATCGTTCCAATTATGTTGTTTTTTTTGTTATCCTCCCAAAATATATATCTACTCATCATCTCTCACAATTTATGAACAAGTTAACTTTTTTACTTTTTCCGATTCGAATCATGCATGCTTTATTAGTGCGCAGTTCACTGTTGCCTCAAAAACCTTTACAAGAGCTTGGTATTGATTTAGGACGCCCTATTGTTTATATTTTAAAAAAAGAGTCTCTTAATGACATAGTTGCATTAAACACCTTGTGTCAAAAACTAAATCTACCCCATCCAACAGCTGAGGCGATTGGAAATATCCCAAACATGCTGTTTATCGAATCGAAACAGTCTGTACTTTCTATTGAATCCGATAATTGTTTGGAGCGTCTTCAAGATCTGCTACAACAACACCAACTTGATCAAGCGCTCGATGTACAACTATTACCGATAAGTAGCTTTTGGGGTCGAAAACCTGGTTCAAGCCAAGATAACCTCTTTAGAACAATCTTAGACAGTTTACCTCAAAGTATCCGAAAATTTTTTATGCTCATTTTTTTTGGGCGGCGTAATTATATTCTATTATCAAAACCTGTATCTTTACGCACCATGTCAGACAAATATGGCAGCGATACAAAAATTGCACACAAACTAATCCGAGTCGCGCGTACTCATTTTAGGCAACAACACAAAACAGTTGTAGGGCCTTATTTACCACAGCGATCCATTTTTATAAAGCAACTCATGAGGTCTGAGCGTCTTAAAAAGATTGTGACGGATGAAATGAAATATCGCAACATTTCTGAACAAGAAGCAAATACCCTCGCTTTTAATCATCTTAATGAAATTGCAGCCAATTATACTGATAATGCTATGCGAATGTTCGATCATGTTCTTCGTTGGTTATGGAATAAAGTTTATCAAGGCATTACTGTTCAAGGCAGCGATGCGGTACGCCAGCATGCTCAAGATGGACATGGTATCGTTTACGTTCCCTGCCACCGCAGCCACATTGATTACCTCTTACTCTCTTACATTGTCTACCACCAAGGTATGGTACCCCCTCACATTGCAGCGGGCATTAATTTAAATTTCTGGCCAGCAGGCCCAGTCTTGCGTAAGGGTGGAGCCTTCTTTATCCGACGAAGCTTCAGTGGCGATAAATTTTATACTGAAGTCTTTAAAGCATATTTGGATCATCTCTTTAATCAAGGCTACGCTGTCGAGTTTTTCCCTGAAGGTGGCCGTTCTCGTACGGGGCGTTTATTACAGCCAAAAACAGGGATGCTGGCAATGACACTTCAAAGTGTCTTACGAGGCCTTGATCGACCTGTCTCTTTAGTGCCTATTTACTTAGGCTACGATCATGTCGCAGAGGTCGCAACCTATCATAGAGAATTATCAGGTCAAAAAAAGAAAAAGGAATCCGTCTGGCAAGTGATCAAAACCTTGAAGAATTTGAAAAATTACGGGCAGGCCTATGTGAATTTTGGTGAGCCCATTACACTACAAAAATATTTATCACAAGCCAATCCAGATTGGAAGCAGACTGTAGGCGAACCACTTCAACATAAACCGAAATGGTTAACACAGTGCGTTAATGAACTCAGTAATAAAATTATGTGCGATATTAATCGAGCCGCAGCTATCACCTCGGTTTCTCTAACCTCGCTCATTTTACTCTCAACCAAACAAAATACATTGGAAAAACCTCTATTTGAAAGTCAATTAGAGCTCTACCTGAACATACTACCAAGCTGGTTCTACAGCCATAAAATGAGTATGCCGACACTCACCAGCCAGCAAATTATACAACAAGCACTTACATTGGATAAAATAAGCATTATAAATGATGATTTTGGGCAAATCATTTCTCTCAATAGTCCAATTTCAATGAACTATTATCGAAATAATATTTTACACGTATTTGCAGTACCCGCTTTAATTGCGAGAATCATTCTCTTAAGATCACATATTGCCCGCCAAGACATCCTCGAACAAGCATCGCAACTGATTCAAATCTTAAAGGCTGAATTGTTTATTGACACGCATGATGACATCACTTACCTAAACCGCATCATTGACAGTATGATTGCAAATGAACTCATTGCGATAAATGATGCAAATGAAATCACGGTAGTCACTCGACACAAAATCAAACTTTCGCTTCTCAGTCGCACCATCCATGAGCTGATGCAGCGCTACAGCATTCTATTTCATGTCCTCAAGCAGCACCCGTCCATTGAACGCAGCGCGCTTGAAACCAAGTGTCATTTACTGGCGCAAAGACTAGGACAAATTGATGGGATTCAGGCACCTGATTTCTTTGATAAGAAGTTATACGGTTCCCTTATAAAACGCCTGCAAACATTAGATGATTATCAACTGCAGCCCCAGATTGTTCCCACCTATGACATGCTCAACGTATTGCTCCCTGAAGGGACGATTAAAAGCTTATCCGCTGTATAGCCCTGCATCACTATGTTTCTTGTTTAATCAACAAGAAACATAGTTCTTCAATCAAGTAGCCAAGTAATCGGCTAAAGGCGCTAAAAAAAATTCAATCACAGCAAAACAGTGGCTGCTTTTACTGGCTGAGAACACCCGCTGCCGCCCCAGTAAAAAAGGGCTTTCCGTTTCAAAGTGATCCCTATACTGCGGGTATTGCCGCTGTAAAACAGTTGGCTTAACTCGACCACAAAGAAGTTGCTGTAACTGAATCGTTGGTATGCTAAACAAGTACCTGCCAATCGGTGTTTCTTGTAAGCGACGCACATCAAATGGTAGGCATGAGACAACGGTTCGAGGAATCAGGGTTTGTGCAAACATATATGGTTGATGATTTAGCCTTAAAAACACATCACGACGCCAAAATTGGCCTCTATTTTCCTCTAGCCACTGTTGACGAACGACCTCTACACTCAGTTGATTCTGAATATGTGTCAGGCGGGTCGTCATGCTATCTGCACTGAGCAACCAAGCTGACGTTCTATTAGGCAAGCTATTTAACCAAGTGAGATGTGCAGGCTGCTGCCAATTCACTTGAAAAAAATCTGGAAATAACTGCATAAATCAACCCACTAAGTTCATTGCAACGTAAGCAATTTTGAAGTATCTGTTAGGATACGTGACTCGAACACGTTGTCAATCAAAGACCATTGTTCTTTTGCCATCTCTTACCTTCATTATTTTTATCGTGATCAAACTCATTTTTTGAATTATCCCGCTGCTGTGTCTAAACTTAGTTAAAACCATTCGGTGTTTTGGTTATGAATACACTTTTGTTACAAGCTTTAATACTGATCGTCTTCACGATGCCTGTTTTAGCAGACGACCATAAAAAAGTCGACTCTATGGAAGAGGAGAATATTTCCCCCTCTTACTTTCCAATCGAGCCTGACATCGTCACCAATTTTCTTTCAATCCGTTCGGAGCTAGGTTATGTTCGCGTCGCCATCAGCATCATGGTTGACAAGCCAGAGGATCTGTTGGTTATAGAGCATCATGCGCCATTGCCCCGCTCTGCATTTATTGAAATATTTGGTAATCAACCTAAGCAAAAAGTGACGTCACAAGAAGGCAAAGAGGAAATTCGAAGAGAATGCCTGATGGTAGCTAATCGTCTAATCGAGCTAGAGACTGGTCAGCAGATTATTACAAATCTCTTGTTTACCAAATACATGTATAATTAATAGGCTGCTAATCTAGCTCTCTTATCCCGGCGCAGATTGAGTAAAGCCAGCAACATACCAGCCAGCAAACCACCTAAATGAGCACCGTTGGCCACTGGGACGTTCATCAACCCGCTAAACCCCAGCAGTAAAGACAAGCACATCATCACTAAAAAGAGAGGCTCAATTCTAAGTAGGTTATTTTTAAAGCAATAGCCTCCTATAAAATAATAACCAACTAGACCAAATACAACACCAGACAAACCACCAAAATAACTATCCATCCAGTAAAATTGAACCAAGCATGCGACCACACTGGTGCCTATTAAAATCTCAAACAAACGGATAGGACCTAATTTTCTTTCTAGGCGCCCCCCTAAATACCACCACCAAGCCATATTAAGCATTAAATGCAAACCTGAAAAATGTAAAAAACTTGGGGTTAACCATCTCCAAAATTCTTTTAACTGATTTACTGACAAGGCTTCAAAAAATTTCATATAGCCAAAGACATCTGCCGCCAACCCTAGAGCCGACACCCCAAAAACCAAGCTACAAATAACCATCACCGCCCAAGTGACCCATCCAGTATCTTGAAACATGCGGCTATTGAAGCTGGATGACATCAAACCTAGTAGCGAGAAATCTAAAGACTTATTTGATGCCCATGAAGCTTGCCGGTAACGCTGATGCAGCGGTTCTTCAAGAAAAACCATCCAGCATTGATGAGCTCGCTCTGCTGTTTTCCTAGAAACCTGCACACGCCAACCATTAGCGTCGGGCTGTATCGATGCCGAGATGTTTTGTGCTTGAAGATAATCAACTAAACCTTGTAGTAACTCTAAGTTTGAGTGCGTACCTAAAACAATTAAATGGTCATTGTTTTCCAAGCCGTATAACCTCCCATTAAATTATAAACATTCAAGTAGCCAAGATCCGATAACTGCTGAGCAAAAATCTGTGAACTATTGCCTCTATAACAGATCACAATAATCGGATCGTCCCATTTTACCTTTTCTAAAAACGCAGCAAAGGTATCCTCTTGAAAATGATAAGAAGCTTCAACATGGCCTGCGTTAAAATGAGCTAAATCACGAATATCGATCATTCTCGCGCGTGTATTTGATTGCATTATTACCTGGCAGTCAGCGACGCTGATATGCTTAAAAGTGATCATAGATAGTTAACCTTCTTCATAAATACATTTATAATAACTTGATAGAATATCGCACACGAAGACTATAATCAAAGTGCCTACTCATTTAACCTTCTTTAACGCTTTAAAACTAAAATCAAAAAGAGGATTATGAAGACCTTATGACCCAAGATGAATTTAATAAACGGCGTCGATTTATTGTTAAACTCGGCTATCAATTGCATCAATACGGAACGCCTGCCTATGGCCTCGAAGCGCATTTGCTTGAAGTAACTGATTTACTTAATGTCAATGGCTCTTTTATTGCCACGCCAACCTCACTCACATTCGTTATCTGGACCAGCGACCGGACTCAAGAATATAACTACACCGAAAGAGTTTTACCCACCTCTCCAAATTTAGGAGCATTGGCTCGTACACATGAATTGGTTGAGCAATTATTTATGGCGAGTATCAGTATCCAGGAAGCTGAAAAACAGTTATCTGACATTGCTAATGCACACCGCTTCTCGACGATGCTTGAATGCTGCGCCTTCACCTTGTCAGGTGGCGCCTTTTCCATGCTAATGCGCAGCAGCCTGTTTGAATGCTTGGTCGCTTCATGCCTCAGTTTTTTGGTGTTCTTATTGGTGCTCTGGTCCAGACATTCGAAGCGTATTGAAAAAATGCTCGATCCAATCGCCACCCTCGTCGCCGCTGTGGTCGCTGCAACAATTGATTATCTCTTACCGCTGACACTCAATGTTGAATTAGCCATCTTGGCCAGTGTCATTGTATTTATTCCAGGTCTATCACTCACAGTCGGCTTAAACGAACTGTCAGCACGTCACCTGATCTCTGGGACAGCGAAAATCATGGATGCTATGATGCAAATGTTTAAGCTTTACTTTGGAGCTTTTCTCGGTCTTGCCATTATGAAACACGTGCTACCAGCGCATCCTGCTCATTGGGCTGAAAATATCTCTATCCCAGTGGCTCCCTTAGATGTGACCTTCGTATGGCTAGCTATTGGTATTCTTTGCGGATCATTGGTGGTTATTTTTCATAATCGGCTCCAAGATGCTGTTTTTGCGATCCTTGCTGGATATGTTGCCTATGGTAGTAGCATACTTGCTGCAAATTATGTTGATGTTCGTCTGAGCGCGTTTTTTGGGGCGTTATTTTTAGGACTTTACTGCAATTCATTCACATGGCTACGCAACGCACCCACAGCCGTGATTTCTTTACATGGATTGGTTGTTTTGGTTCCCGGCAGTAAAATTTTTATGGGCTTAAATTCATTTTTAAACATCAATACTATCGAGCCCATCAACAACATTGGCCAACAAACATTTTTAATTCTCATGTCACTGGTTGCTGGATTTATTTTTGCTAACGTCTTATTGCCACAGAAGAAAAGCCTCTAAGGAGGCTTTGATATCCAACAACCAAATCGCTACACGCTACTCGATTGCTGTTGCTGTAATGCATGTTGCTGAAGCGCCTTTTGCACACGAGCTGACACAAAGTCAGTCACATCACCGCCGTGAAAAGCAACTTCTTTCACCAAACTAGAAGAAATAAAAGAGTTTTGCTCAGAAGGCGTCAAGAACACGCTTTCTAGCTTAGGCAATAAACGCCGATTCATATTGGCTAATTGAAATTCATATTCAAAGTCTGAAACCGCTCGTAAACCTCGAATAACAATATGGGCTTGCTGTTCTTTCGCTAAATTTACAAATAAGCCAGAAAAACCAATGACTCTCACATGGTCTAGGTCGTGACACTGACTTTCAATCATAGCAACACGCTCTTTTAGAGTAAAGGTTGGGCTCTTCGAAGTATTTGCTGCCACCGCAATGATCACCTCTGGAAATAATTTAGCAGCACGCTCAATCAGGTCATAGTGGCCATTTGTAATAGGGTCAAATGTACCCGGATAAATCGCTTTAATTGACATGAATAGTTACCTCATCGTATTCTGTGTGAGCCTAGTAAAACGCATCTCATCTCTCCTTAAACGACTCATAAGAACTTATTTTTTGATAGGGCCTTAAATGGAACTGCTGCAAACTCGCCAGCAAATTTTCAAAAATTTCAGATTGGATGGCCTCATAAGAAGCCCATCGAATATCTTGACAAAAAGCGTAGACTTCAAGGGGAACACCATATTCAGACATCTCTAATTGCCGAACAATCAAAGTAAGATCCTGGCGTATATCAGGATGTGCACTCAATTGATATTGAACAAAAAATCTAAATAAACCTATATTCGTCAAGCCCTGTGATGTTTTCACAGTATCTTGATAAGCCTGTAACCATGGTTCTCCCTGAAAAGCAACTAGCTCATGATCAGATATCCGACGAATACTAGTCACATCTATTAACAAAGAACGCTTTATACGCCTTGCCTTGGCTTCATTCATACCTCGCCAATTTCGAAAAGAATCCGAAACCAGTGCATACGCAGGTATCATGCTGATGGTTTTATCCCAATTGCGTACTTTTATCGTGGTCAAGGACACTTCTTCCACATCACCGTCGGCGCCATATTTTGGCATTTCAATCCAATCGCCCTGACTCACCATGCGGTTAGCTGACAATTGAATACCTGCAACGAAGCCTAAAATAGTATCGCGAAAAACCAACATGACCAATCCAGTCGCTACCCCCAGCCCGCTGAGTAAATATAATGGGGATCGCCCCGTAACGATAGCGATTGATAAAATAAAAAAAATAAAAAAAACAAATAGCTTGATGAGCTGAACCAAACTTTTGATTGGCATCCGATGAACTAAATTCATGGCTTCCGCAATTTTATAACCGACATCTAGCAACGCAAAACAAATACGAACACTCTGGAAAACAATAAAAAGGTGACAAGCTCGCAGCCAAAAAGTAAGCCA